>CALEZK010000164.1 GCA_937928585.1 uncultured bacterium
CTGATCATGCGTGAGTATGAGCCGACATCCGGCGAAATTCAGATCGACGGGCACAACATTAACGCGGTTCCCTTGCAAACCCTGCGCTCTGCCATAGCCTACGTCCCACAAGATACTTTTCTGTTCTCCGATTCGATATGCGCAAATTTGACGTTCGGCAAGCCGGACGTCACACAGTCGCAAATCGACAGCGCGGCGGACGCAGCGCAACTGAAGGAAACCATCGAGGGTCTGCCAAACGGATACGAGACGCTGCTCGGCGAGCGCGGTGTTAACCTTTCGGGCGGACAGAAACAGCGCCTTGCCATTGCCCGCGCTGTCGTTCTGGATGGGGCAATACTTATTCTCGATGACGCGCTCTCGGCCGTCGATACTCATACCGAAGAACAGATTCTTCAGCGTTTGAAGTCGGTCATGAAACAACGCACCAGCGTCATAATTTCGCATCGCGTTTCAACCGTCCGTCACGCCGATCTGATCCTCGTGCTGGAGAACGGCGAAATTACGGAGCGCGGCAGACACGAGGAATTGCTCGAGTTCGGCGGTCACTATGCCGAAATGTACGAGCGCCAACTCTTGGAAGACGAATTGGAGACTACCGCGTGAGTGGGGCATACCACGTAGAGGATGAAGCACAACAGCGCGCCTACGATGGCAGACTTATGCGCCGTCTGATGGGATATGTGAAGCCGTACTCCCGCTGGTTTGCTGTCGCCGTGGTGCTGCTGTTTGTCGCTTCCATGGTGGGTAATTACGTCCCCATGGTCATGATGAAAGCCATCGACCAGAACGTGAATAACCCCGAGCGAATGGCGCTGGCTGCGGAGATCGCGCAGACCGCAACCCACAACCCTGCGGAAGTCGCAGAACTCGATGCAATGAAGCAGGCCGACCGGCGCGGATTATTCAATCTGATGTTGTTGATTGGCGGCCTCATGCTTGCCGAAGCGCTCTTCCGATATGTCCAGATGGTCATAGTGGCCTGGATTGGACAGCGCACGATGTTCGAGATGCGCATGCGCATTTTCGAACATCTCCAGCGGATGTCATTGCGTTTTCTCGACCGAAATCCGGTCGGGCGCCTGATGACCCGCGTGACAAATGACGTGGAAAAGGTCCAGGCGACCATCGTCGCCGGTGTCGAGCAGACTATCAGCGATCTCTTCACCATTATCGTGGTGATCGGGTTCATGTTTTATACGAACTGGCAGATCGCCGCGATCGTCCTGTCTACGATTCCGTTTGTGTTCATTACAGGCATGGTCTTTCGTAATTATGCGCGCCGTTCCTATCTCGAAGTTCGGCGAAAAGTCGCCGAACTCAATGCGTTCATGCAGGAAAACATCAGCGGCATTCGCGTTGTACAGATCTTCCGGCAGGAGGCCCGCCGGCTGCTAGAGTTCCAACGCTTGAATGCCGGACATCGCGATGAGTGGTTTCGACAAATCAGGAACTTCGCGATCTACTTTCCCGTAATCGATTTTCTTGGAACGGCTGCCCTCGCGCTGGTCATTTTCTATCACGGTTGGGAAGTAATCGGAGAACAGGCGCTCGGCCGTGGCGATGTTCAGATCGGACTCTTCTTTGCCTATCTCCAATGGGCCGAGCGACTTTACGGCCCAATCAGGGCATTGACGGATCGCTACAACGTGCTGCTGGAAGCAATGGCCGCCTCGGAGCGTATCTTTACCCTGCTCGATACCCCGGAAGATATTCAGAACAAATCGAATCCCGTCCGCCCTGGGAACTTCAAAGGCGCAATCGAGTTTCGCGACGTCTGGTTTGGATACGATCCCGAGAATCCGGTTCTCAAGGGTATCAATCTGACCATTCAGCCGGGCGAACGTGTCGCCATCGTTGGTCATACAGGTGCGGGTAAAACAACCTTTATCAATCTGCTCAGTCGCTTTTACGACATTCAGCGCGGTGCAATTCTGATCGATGGCGTCGATGTAAGAGAATACGAGAAAACCGAACTCCGAAAACGTATCGGAATTGTCTTGCAGGATGTGTTCCTGTTCTCCGGAACAATTTCCGACAACATCAGCCTGGGAAGCCCGGAAGTGTCCCGAGAGTTGATCGAACTATGCTCCGCCCACGTAAACGCCGCGGGCTTCATCGAATCGTTGCCCGGCAAGTACGACTATAACGTCGGCGAGAGAGGCTGCAATCTCTCGACAGGCCAACGCCAGTTGCTTGCCTTCGCGCGTGCCCTCGCGCATTCGCCGCAAATTCTTGTGTTGGATGAGGCCACTTCAAGCGTGGATACCGCAACCGAGGCCCTCATTCAGGACGCCATCGTCAAGCTGATGGAAGGCCGCACTTCGATTGTCATCGCGCACCGCCTTTCAACCGTGCAGCATGCCGACCGCATCGTGGTCATGCATCACGGTGAAATCAGGGAAGTAGGCACGCATCAGGAATTGCTCGCCCTGCGGGGCCTCTACTACACGCTCTACCGCCTGCAGTACAAAGACCAGACCGAAGCAGCCTGAAGCAGGTTTGCGCGCAGCCGCAACTACCCCGGTGCATACGGATTCGATCCAGTCGGCGGACGCCACCCCAGCCAGGACTTGAACCGGTAGAGCAGAATCATGCGAATCATCGCCATCCCCAGAAAAAAAGCTTTCACTTTGCTTCCCGTCACCGAGGATTCGCCCACGCGCTTTTTGTAGTTAACCGGAATTTCTATAAACGGAATACCGTTTAAAATCACAAGCAACAACATCTGGGGACCGAACGCCGACTCGCCAATCGAAAATTGTGGTGCAATCTTTTCATAAGCATGTCGCTGAAAGAGCCGCATTGAACATCCCACGTCGGTCAGTAAGGTCGTGTTGAAGAGGAACTCAACTAGCTTGCCCACCGCCCAATTGCCCCATTTCAGAAACAGCCCCATGTTAGCCCCTTCCCAAACGAATTCCCGTTGGGTGCGGGTGCCAAACACGACAGGCACATCCTCGGAGTACGCGAGAAGTTTTGTCACGTCATGTCCAGAAAAAGTGCCATCCGGTTCTGCAATGATCAGAATGTCTCCGGTAGCTTCCGCCAACCCCTTCCAGATGGCGTGACCGTAACCTTGTCGCGTCTCGTACACGAGTCTCGCGTCGGTCTTCCGCACCTCTTCATCGGTACCGGCAGCAGCGTTATTGTTCACCGCAATAATTTCATCAACGTGTCCACACGCGAAAAAGTCTTCGATCGCCTCGCGGATCGAGTCTTTTTCGTTGTAGGTGGGAAAGATGACCGAGACTTTCTTATCGCGCCACATTTCCGCCTACCAATACGTGTAGAGATGGGTTTCGATTATCCAGGTCTGGATAACGAGGAACAGAAATACCGCCGCAAGCGAACGGAACGACCGGCTGTGCGCGCCCAGTTCGTCCAATAGGTGCGCAGCAGGCAACACCACAAAGGGAAGTATATACATCGCGGATCGTTCCCCTTCGCCACGGGCAAGATACAGAGGGGTCAGTATGAGCAAAGTCAGTCCAAACACGATAAAAAGCGCGCGGGTTCCTTGTTCCGGTCGATACAAACGCCAGAACCAGAGTATCGTCGCTGGAATTCCTGCGAAAAAAATCCAACACATCGGATTGAAAAACTTGAACGCCCAACTGCTATATCGCGGCGAAACATGATCGAGTTGGCGCTGATCTTCCAGGAATTGCCCATGGCTGAGCGCAAAGCACCGGATAATGTCGAAGCCCGTGCCTGCCCGAACGGCAAGGTGTGCAAGAATAAACGAAGCGAACATGATGATAGCGGTCTTGATTACCGCGCCCCGCGTCGCAGGATCCGCAAGTCTCCACAACCCAACAAACGCGAAAAACGCCCCAAGCGTCAGCAATGAAAATGAAGTCAAAGAGAGCACTGCGTACATTAGGCCCGCGCCAACGGCATATTTCCACGAATTGCGATGCAGGGCACGCCAGAATAGTAACAGCGTGAGGAATATTAAGGGTAGAAATGTGATGTCCGCGCTCGTCGCGGTAAACAGTGCGATCGACGGCATCAACGTATAGAACGCGCAACAGGTTATCGCAACGCGCTGGTTGATCATGTCACGAACCCAGGCAAACAATGGGAACACCGCGGCGCTACCCAAGGCCATCGTGCCGATCGACAAAATGAGCGGATCTCTCGAGAGCATGAACGTGGACATGATCCACAGAATAACGACGGGACCGGGAGGATGCACCTTCGCGTGCATGGAGAGATGGGGGTGAAGCTCGTTGTACTCGCGCAAAAATCCAAACAGCGTTAGACCCTTGCCGATATCGTCTATATATTCGTAGCCGGATCGACTATACGCGGCTGCGATGCCGCCTGTGCCTTCCCGAATCAGTGCCATGCTGCCGGAAAAAAGGAACGAAAAAAACGCAATCGCCGCCACGACTTTCCACGCAGTCTTGCCGCTCAATTCTGAACCCCACCAATCGCATCCTCTAAAAAACCTGACCATCGCAATGGAGGTTAGCGAAATTAATGCAATTAGAGGAAGGTGCCACTTGAACGCGCTCCAGAATTCCGCGCCAGTCATGCCTCTGCGGGTGCTGTCGCTGCTGTACGCGACAATAAGTAGTATCGCGAAAGCAATGACGAGCAGTGCCAAGCGCGCGCGACGCTCGATTCGCATGCCGATTGCCCAAGTCGTAACGACAAATGCAAACAGGGCCACAAGCACCGGCGCTACCGTTGGCGTCGCAAAGCTGGATGCCGGCAGCCAGACCGCATAGAAGGGCGTCACATGCTGGTAAATTGGCTCAATACCCAAGTTGTTAAGGATCAGAATGGCGAGAACATACCAGGCGAAAAACTGCCAGAAGAGCGAACTCAGGCGATATCCGGAACGCTCTCCGTATTCCTCAACAAATGCCTGTGGCGAACGCATGCGTATTCCTTGCGACCTGGACGCGGGACGCGATTGTAGCCGGTCAGGGTGGCGAAATCTACCAACATCAGCGGCTTACGCCGCAACAGAGCAACTTTCCCTTTCGATCAGGTATTGATACGGTGCGACCATGAATGGCCACTACCCGTTGTAGTGAGTCGCGCGATGCAAGGTACATCTGGTGGCAAATCCCGCGCCAGAGCCATGCTTTCTTTGACTTTCGGACCACTGCTGTGGCATAGTCGCGCACGACGGGAACATCGCAGCCTCCCGGCGGATTGCGTTTACGCGGGGACTTTCCTAATGGACTGCCCCCGCACGGTTTGTAACACAGGTATACCGTCACCGCGAGCATCCATGAGGAGCTTCTACGCACAATTTGGCCCCCTGCAATCGACCTCGTCGTTGCGAAAGGCCGTGATCGTATCCATCGCGCTGCATTTCGCGCTCGTTGGCTTTCTGACCGTGCGCGTTCCAAGAGAAATCCAACTGGTTCAGGCCGGCGGATTCTCAGTGGATCTTTCCAATCCGAGTGGACCGCCGTCGACCGAAGTCCCCTTGGGAACGCCCGATGTCGAACCGCCCAAGGAACAACCGAAACCCGCTGCTCCTCCCCCAAAAAAGGAAGAGCCTAAGCCGAAAGTCGAACCAAAGAAAGATCCGCCGAAACCGGTAGAAACCGCCAAGGCAGAGAAGCCAAAGCCTAAAGAAGAGCCAAAGAAAAAAGAAGAACCGAAGAAAGAGGAGCCGAAGCCAAAGAAAGAAACGGCAAAGGCACCGCCCAAAGAAGAGAAAAAAGAAGAGAGAAAAACGGAAGAGAAACCGACCAAGCTCGCCAAGAACGATCAACCGCTTCGGAAGCTTCCGGATAATCCGCTGGACGAGATGTCGCCTCTTGACGATGTCTCTACGGGAACTGGCACAGCTGCGCCGGCGCCGCCAAAACCTGCTCCCGGGCTACCCACCGGAAAAGCAGGCATCAGCATGGCCGGGGGCATTCCGAGTGCGTTGGGTGCCTGGGGCGGAAATGTGCAGCGTAAAGTGGAGAATGAGTGGAAGATTCCCGAAGGAATTCTCCTCGGACCTGTTGACGATGGCGCAATCGTTTCGTTCCGCGTTTCCAAGTCGGGCCAATTACTCGGTGAACCCAAAGTAGAACGGCATGCAATGGATCCGGAAGTCGCCGCATCTGCGATCCGCGCGATTCGTTCTGCCGTGCCATATCCGCCGCTGCCTGATAGCTACGGCGACGCGGAAGTTCTGGTCTTTTATACCTTCATCCCAACGAAGTAACGTCTGCGTTGTTTCTGATTCGCAGCAAAAGGAGGAAAATCGTGCGGGCATTCGGAACCATGTTCCTTATCGGCATCGTCTATGCAAGCGTGGCGCTGGGCCAGGATCCTGCGCCCGTCCAAGATCCTGCGGATGGCGTCAGCATAACGTCGCGCGGTCGCACCGACACGCGGGTCGGCGTAGCTGTCCCAACATTCGCAGCGCCGCCAGGACAAGACGCCATCGCAAGCCAACTCACTGAGGTCATGCGTTTCGATTTGGATTTCACCGGCCTGGTAAGGCTGTTGAAGCCCGAAGAGTTTCCGTCATCGTTCACCGGCCTTACTGCCGACGCCACCAAGATCGATTTTACCGCCTGGCGCAACGCGCGCACGGAGTACGTCGTTCATGTATACGTCTCGGTGGAAGGTAGCAATGTGGTGTTGGAGTGTCGACTGCTCGACGTCACTACTGGACAACAGGTCGTGGGTAAACGCCTCACCGGCCAGCAACCCTGGGCGCGTCAGGTGGTGCACCGCTTCTCCGACGAGATTGTGAAGTACCTCGACGGCGAACCGGGTATTGCCACCTCCGCGTATTGCTTCAGCGGTGGCGCCACGGGAAAGAAAGAGATCTACTACGCCGACTACGACGGCGCAAATATGAAGCAACTGACCCAGCACAACTCCATCTCGATTCTTCCGACTTTCTCGCCGGATGGCGCCAAGATTGCCTATGTTTCGTTCAAAGATCGCTATCAGTTTCTCTACGTTTTCGAGCTCGCTTCCGGGAAGTCCTCCGCCTTGTCGAAAGAAGTGGGCATGAACAGCGCCCCGGCATGGGCACCGGATGGCAGTCGCCTCGCAATGGTTTTGAGTAAGGACGCAAACTCCGAGATTTACCTTGTCAACGCGGACGGTACCGGTAAACGCCGCCTCACCAATGATCCGGCCACGGACTCCTCTCCGTGTTTCAGCCCGGATGGCAATCAGATCGCGTTCGTGAGCGACAGAGGCGGCAGCCCGCAAGTTCATGTTATGGATACGAACGGCGGCAACGTGCGCCGGCTCTCCATGCAGGGCGGAAAGTCCTATGATCCGGATTGGTCGCCGGATGGCAAAATGATCACCTACGTCGTCGAACAGGGCGGCTTCGAGGTATACGTCATGGACGCCGATGGCGGTAATCCCCGCGCCTTGACGGGCAGTGGCGGCTCCAATGAATCCCCCAGTTGGTCGGCTGATTCCCGTCATGTCGTCTTCACGTCCACCCGTGAAGGCAAGCCCCAGCTCTGGTCGGCGAATGTCGCCACCGGCTTGAACCGCAAGGTCCCCGGCATTGGCGTAAGTGCGCAAGGCCCCGATTGGGGTCCGCGCCGATGAGGTTACGCCTGCTCCCAAATAGAGCAGCCTTACCCCATGGGCATTAAGACGGTTGTCGAAAACCGGCGCGCGCGACACGATTATCATGTGCTGGAAAAGCACGAAGCCGGTATCGAATTGCGCGGCACCGAGGTAAAGTCGCTACGCGCAGGACATATCGTCCTGAAAGACAGCTATGCCGACATTGTAGACGGTGAACTGTATCTTGTCGGCGTGCATATCAACCCTTACGAGCAGGGCACGGCGTGGAACCACGAGCCGGAACGGCGCCGCAAACTGCTGCTCCATAAACGCGAGATCATCAAGCTGGGCGATCAGGTGGCGCAAAAGGGATACACGCTGGTTCCGTTGAGCGTCTACTTCAAGGAAGGCCGCGCGAAAGTCGAAATCGGCCTTTGCAAAGGCAAGCAAACGGTCGACAAACGTGACACCATCCGCGATCGCGAAGTGAAGCGTGAAATTGATCGCGCCATGAAGGACAGCAAGCGCGGCTGAATCTCATCGCGTTGCCCTATTCGGGAAACAACTTGTCGATCTCGTCAAGTTCCGACTTTGAGAACGCAAGATTCTCAATCGCTTTCACGCAATCGACTATCTGTTGCGCGTTTCGCGCGCCAATAATCGCGCTTGTCACCCGAGGATCGCGCAAGGTCCACGCCAGCGCAAACTGCGCCATCGCCTGTCCGCGCGCTTCAGCCCGTTTCGCCAGCACACGGACCTTCTCAACGATCTGCGACGTCACTTGCTCCGTTTTCAAATAACCATCCGGATCAGCCGCGCGCGATTCCACCGGAATTGGCGTGGATGGATCCAGGTATTTCGAAGTGAGCATTCCTTGCGCAAGCGGACTAAACACGATCACGCCCGCGCCATGCGTATCGGTGTGTTTCAACAAGTCCTTCTCAATCCAACGGTTGGTCATGTTGTAAAGCGGTTGATGAATTGCAATCGGCGACCATCCGTTCTTCTTCATCGTTTCCACCGCGCTCACAAAGTTCAATCCGCGATAGTTACTCACGCCCGCGTATAAGGCTTTTCCCTGCTTCACGATCAGATCCAGCGCGCCCAGCGTTTCCTCCAACGGCGTATCTGGGTCCGGTCGGTGATGATAGAAAATGTCAACATAGTCGAGCCCAAGTCGCATCAGCGATTGGTCCAGACTCGAAACCAGGTACTTCTTGCTGCCCCATTCACCATATGGTCCGGGCCACATCCGATAGCCCGCTTTGCTCGAAATGATGAGCTCATCCCGATGCGCACCGAACTCCTCGCGCAAAATGCGTCCAACGCGCTCTTCCGCCGAACCCGGCGGTGGGCCGTAATTGTTCGCCAAATCAAAATGCGTGATGCCAAGATCAAAAGCCGTCTTCGCCATTTCGACGCAAGTACGGTGATCCGCCTTCTCCCCAAAGTTGTGCCACATCCCCAGCGACACAATAGGCAACATCAACCCCGACCGCCCGCAACGGCGGTACAGCATCTTCTCGTATCGATCAGTGCGAAACATCGATTCAGTTTTCCTTGCTGGTTCGGAATCAGCGTCATTGCTACTTATTCGCGAAATTGCGTTACGGTGCTACGGAGATCGACTCCACAAATCTACGCAACCACTCTTCCAACAGCAAACGACGCCTTCGGCCCAAATCGCGGACGATGTACGCCGCAATACCAATCGTCAACACCACCACCGGCACAACCACCGCCGTAATCCAAATCGTTTCCGGGCTCATTTCGGCGCCGGAAGACAACGCTTCGTAAAGGCCCATCGACCCAATAAAAAGCACCGCGCCCAACCAGACCGCCATAAAAACCTGCACCGGCCGCGGCAGCCGCGAAGTTGCCGTAAGCCTGCTGCCCGAAGGGGTAGGGGAGACCTGCACAACCAGCATCGGATTGAACGAATTCTTCTCCCACCGGCTGCGGCGCGTCATCACCCAAAACCCTGATGCGCGCACCCGGCCGTAGAACGCTGTGCGCGCATGCGCGCCGCCCACGGCCCACTCCATCGGCGTAGGCAACACTTCCTGAACACGATCGAGCAATGCGCGGGGTTCCAAGGGCGATTCAAGTTCAATCATACCGCGCATTCTACCCATTCTGAGCAGTTCGTTCGAGGCGTCGGTTTTTTGTTTTGACTTTGCTTCCCATTCTGATACAACTTCAAATGGAATTGCACTTGCCGCGAGTTACGACTCGACGCGTGTTTCTGCAGGGTGACTTTTTGATCCGCCGCTTTCTGCGGCTCGTTCCTACTCAAGCCCCGCGTCCGTCTACTCAATGAAAATCGCGACTCTTGGTTTCACAGGGGGTGGCTCCCAGCGTGGGCTTCCATAGCGTTTCAGCGACAAGGGGGACGACGCCGGACTGTGCTTGAAGTTTGCCGGTTACGCCGATGAACGATTCTGTCTTCGCGAGTAACTGGAACTTTTTGTAGACATTTTCCCATATGACGAGGTTAACAAACCCCGTTTCATCTTCGAGAGTCATGAAGACAACGCCTTTTGCGGTGCCGGGTCGTTGGCGGCAGATGACCAGTCCCGCGTACCGGACGCGGCGTCCATTCGGAAGAGTGCGAATGGTGGCGGCATCCGGCAGGCGGTTGCGGGAGAGGTCCGCGCGCAGATGGGTAAGGGGGTGTGCCCGCGCGCTATGGGAAGTGAATGCGTAATCCCAGTGTGTCGCTTCAATGGGGTCGAGTGTGGCGAAGGCCGTATGCGGTTCGAGTTCATCGATTTGCAGGCCGTTGGTTTCGGGGGGAGTTATCCCAAGCGCGTCCCATAGCGCGTCGCGCCGCTCGTGTTTGAATACTTCGAGCGCGCCACTCTCCGCAAGGCGTGCGAGCGTTCCTTTCTCAAGGCGCGCGCTAGCCGCGAACTCGGTGAGCGTCCGGACTTGCATGTCTCGCGCAGCCACGATTCGGCTACATTCCGTTTCCTGTAATCCTTTGACGTAGCGCAGCCCCATGCGCACAGCGAATCCTTCGCCGCTTGCGCTGTCAGATTCGAGAGTACAGTTCCATTCGCTGTGTGCCACGTCGATCGATTTTACGATGACACCATGGCGCTTGCCGTCTTCGACCAGGGTGGCGGGACTGTAGAAACCCATGGGTTGTGCGTTGAGGAGACCACATAAAAATACGGCGGGATAATGGCATTTCAACCACGCGGTGGCATAGGCGATGAGTGCGAAGCTGGCTGCGTGGCTCTCGGGAAAACCATACTCGCCAAAGCCGCGGATCTGCTCAAAGACCCGCTCCGCAAACTCGCGTTGAATGCCTTTTGCGGCCATGCGCGCGATGAGGCGTTCGCGATGTCTTTCGATGCGGCCCGACTTGCGCCACGCCGCCATGTCTCGGCTTCTCCCGGTGTGTAATCGGCGGCGACGATGGCAAGTTGCATCACCTGTTCCTGGAACAGGGGAATGCCGAGCGTTTTTTTAAGGATCGGTTCGAGACATGGGTGGGGGTAAACGACTTTTTCTTCGCCGTTTCGCCGCCGCAGATAGGGGTGCACCATGCCGCCGGTAATCGGGCCGGGGCGCACGATGCTTACTTCTATAACGAGGTCGTAATAATTGCGCGGTTTCAGCCGTGGCAGCATGGCCATCTGTGCGCGGCTTTCGATTTGAAACACGCCGACGGTGTCGCCTTCCTGAATCGCCTTAAAAGTTGCAGGGTCTTCCGGGGGAAGCGTCGCGAGCGTAACTGAAGCTCCGGTGTGTTGCTTGATGAGATCGAAGGAACGATGCACGACATTTAGCGCGCCGAGCCCGAGTAAATCAACCTTGAATAATCCCAGCTCTTCCACATCCTCTTTGTCCCATTGAATAACAGTGCGATCCGGCATCGTGGCATTCTCAATGGGGACCAGATCGTGCACCGGCTCATGACCCAGTAGAAATCCTCCCGGGTGAATGGAGAGATGCCGTGGAACATCCTCGATATCCCTGATCAACTGCAGAAAGTTTGCATGAGACCGGCTTTCGGAGTGCAGTCCCGCTTCGTTCAATGCACTTGCTGAAGGAAATTCATGATGCGAAAGCATCCGGGCTACGCGCTCGATAACGGTTTCCGGCAATCCCAGCACTTTCCCAACGTCGCGCACTGCGGAACGCGCCCGATAGCGAATAAAATTTGCCACCATGGCGGCATGTGCGCGTCCATACTTTGCATACACATGTTGAATCACTTCTTCGCGCCGATCGTGTTCGATATCCAGATCGATGTCGGGCGGTTCCGCGCGCTCCCTGGACAGAAAACGCTCGAAGAGCAGACCCATGCGCACCGGATCGACCGCCGTGATTCCCAGGCAATAACAGACAGCGGAATTCGCCGCCGAGCCTCGCCCCTGGCAGAGAATATTTTTGTGATTGCAAAAGCGGACGATCTCATGCATCGTCAGAAAGTAGCCCTCGTACTCGAGCTCGTGGATCAGATCGAGTTCCTTCTCGAGTTGTCTTTCAACATCAGCGGGAATGCAGCGGGCGTAGCGTTTGCCAGCGCCCTGATAGGTAAGATTACGCAACGCTTCAGCCGCGCTGGTTCCGTTTGGAAGGCGCTCCATGGGATATCGATAGCGAATTTCCGCCAGGGAAAAACGACAGCGTTCCGCGATTTCTTCCGTGCGCAGGACTGCCTGCGCATCATCCTCATAGCGCGCGGCAAACCCAAAAGGCGGACACAAGGCATGCTCTCCATTGGCATACAACAAGCTTCCGGCGGTTGCCAACGTTACGCCATGCCGGATACACGCAAGCACATCCTGCAGTGGGCGTCGCGCCGGAGTGTGGTACAGCACCTCCATGCCCGCTATCACCGGGAGTGCATACTGTTTGGCGCGTTCCCGCACGCGGTGTTCGCGCCGGTTCTCGCCCGCTTCGCGGTGGCGTGATAGCAGCGCGTATATTCTGTCGCCAAAAGCATCGCGCAACACATGCACCATTGCCTTGGGGTCCACTTCTCCGCAAAGCGCTCCCTGCGCGCCGTGCAAAAGGCAGAGCAGCCCACCGGCATGTTCGCAGACCTCGTCAAGTTCCACCTGGCTCATGCCTTTGGGAGAACGCAGGCGCCCTTTTGAAATAAGGCGGCAGAGATTGGCGTATCCACCGCGGTCTGTCGCAAGTAACAACAACGGAGAATTATCAACGAGGGTAATTTCTGAACCGATGATCAACTGCACGCCAAGTTCCTGCGCGCGTTTGTGCGCGCGCACAACGCCGTAGACGCCGTCCCGATCCGTGAGCGCGAGCGAACGAATGCCGAGGCGGTGCGCCTCCTCAACAAGTTCGTCGGGATGGCTGGCACCCTCTAAAAAAGAATACGTGCTCTTGCACCATAGCGGAACGTAGGAGTGCTTCATTGCACTTCACCGTGCAGATACCAGCGGCGGCGGCCATGATCATGATAAATCCAGAGCCAACGCCCGCTTCGCGTGCGCACATAAAAGTAGGCCCGGGAAACTTCACGCATCCACCATCCGCCCGATATGATCTGCGGCCCAATCACTTCTTCGACGGGGCCTTCCGCAATCCCTGCAATGAGCCAGCCGTCCGGTTCGTGTCGATCACGTGGAGGAAGCTCAAGCGGTGGTGTGTAAATCAGCCGTACCAGTGGGGGCACCGCGACTTCCTTCGGCTTGGGCAGCGACAGGGTATGCAGTCGTTCCCAGGCATACTGCGCCTCGGGTAGTTGTCCGTCCTGTACGCGCGCATAGAGCACCGCATCGTTGCCCAGTTCCGCCCGGACCCGCGCAAATGCGCGATGCGCGGCATCGGTATTGCGTAACGCATTCTCCTGAAAGAGTCCCAGTTGCTCTTGTGAGGCGGGTATACCCTGCGCCAGCGCCTTTACCTCCATCACCGGAGAGGGGAGAGAAAGCGTGCTCAGGCGAAGCCGTAAGAGAGGCAGTATCTGGCCTGCGTCCAGCGTGGGCACAGCAGGAGAGACTTCCTCTTGCTGCTGGCTCCGATCGCCAAGCAACAGGGTAAAACGCAGCGTCTTCAGTACTTCATGTCGCGCGGCAAGTTCTGACAATAGCGTATGCAGAACCCCCGCCATGCGAAATAGCAGTCGCTCGCAGTTTTCTTCCGGGTATTCCAGCACTTCCCTGCGCTCCGCGGGTTCAAGCAGGCGTTCAGGAAGCAGATGGTCCCATCCATCGCCACGCGCCATGCGGTGAAGCGCCTCCGCTTCGGCGCCAAAACGTTTTCGAATTCCGGCAGACGGCAATGAGATGAAGGCACCCAATGTCGTGATGCCCAATTTGAAGAGCGTATCGCGTAACAGCGCATCACTTATGATCCGCTCTATCGGCACTTGTCGCAGGTAGGCGCCTTCCTGAGCGGGAGATTGGAAAATGCGATTGCATTCGCTTGCCTTTGCCGCGACATAGCTACCAAATCGCGAGTATCCCACTGCGATCACCGCGTAAAATCCGGCCTGCCGCAATTCTTCCCCGATGGATGATGCCCACGCATCGAGTGATGGATAGATATGCCGCAGGCCAGATGCATCCAGCCAGAAAATTCCCCGTTCTTCACAGGAAGGTTCGATGCGCGGACTAAACCGCCATAGCCATCGTGTAATGTTCTCTACGGCTGCGCCAATTTCCGTGTCCGGCACGTCACCACCGCGCAGATCGCGGGAAAGCGAGAGCGCGGCGGCGAAACGCATGCCGGGGAAAATACGGTGTGCGTGCGCCCGTTCGTTTGCCCATAAAATGAGCCCGGTGGGCTTGTCGCGATCCAACACGACAACCGGCAGCGTCTTCCAATCGGGATGAGCCCGCACCAAAAGCTGCAAAGGTAGCGCGCAAACGCTAACACAAGCCAGGCGTTCCACTGCACATCTCCGCATGGTTCCACCCCGCAACACGGCGCTTGTCTTTCCGGATCGAAATTTCGCAAAGAAAACAATCGTGGGCCGTGCGGCGTTTTTGGGTATCAGCCCGCAGTGAAACCAGCGAACCGCCCGTGTCTTCGCTGGGCCCACGGCGCGTCAGTAGCAGCAGCGCGGTGTGGTGCTTCTTGGCAAGCCCGGCAAGGCGTGTCTGCACCGCAAAGGCAAGCCGCGACCTTTCTCCAAGATTCAGCGCAATCACCCCAAAAGCGCCGGAGCGCAGCAGGGTGTCGGCGACATGGCAGGCAGCTTTAACGTCGTTAACCGTGACCACGGGCAACGCAGCGAGATCAATTCCCGCCGCGGCAAAATCCGGCGGAAAAAAGGAACAGGTGTTCCCTCCAATCCAAGCCGTAAGTGCGCCTCGCCTCTGGGCCTGAACGAGCAGTCGGGCGCATGCCGTCAGCACAGCGGTGCCGGATCCCCCCGAAATCTCTATGAAACGTCCCGCAACAGCGTCCAGACCCCATGTCTCATTCGAAAATTCCGTGTGTCTACCCACAAGATCGCGGGCAAGCATAAGGT
>CALEZK010000165.1 GCA_937928585.1 uncultured bacterium
GAGCGCGCCGGCTGCTGCCGCGCCGCAACATGTCATCGCGCATGTGCCCGCAGCGGCCGCGCCATTGCCTGCGCCGGTCGCCGTGCCCGCGGCCGCCACCCCAGTCGCGGAAGCCGCCGCCGAGCCCGAACACGACGAATCCCTTGTGACCATCGAGTCGCCGATGGTTGGGGTGTTTTACGCATGCCCCGCGCCGGGCGAGCCGCCGTTCGTGAAGCCGGGCGACGTGGTGGAAGAGAATCAGGCGGTGTGTATTGTCGAAGCGATGAAGTTGATGAACGAAGTCGCAGCAAAGTTTAAGTGTACGATCGTGAATGTGCTGGTCGAGAGCGGGGAGCCGGTTGAGTATAACCAACCGCTGTTTGCGGTTCGGTTGGTTGAGTAGTACCACAATCCGTCGAATCGAATCTGAGGCCTCAAGGCCCGTAATCGTCCGCGTAATCTTAATCGTAATCGAAAGTGATTGGCTGTGACTTATGACCACGCCGATGCAATTCGACCATGAACGGCTCCACGTTTACCAGGCGAGCCTTGAGTTAGTTTCGTTGGTATTCGCAGTCGCAAAGGAATTGGATAGCATTCACCGGAATGCGCGCGATCAATTGATACGCGCCAGTCAGTCGATAACGCTCAATATCGCGGAAGGAAACTCCCGCAGATCGCATGGCGAACGCAAGCGCTTTTTTGATATTTCGCGCGGGTCTGCGATGGAGTGCGCCGCGACACTCGATGTGCTTGTGGCCTGCGGCGCAATGTCCGCTGACGTTTCTGCGCGCGGCAAGGACGTACTTGTTCGGATCGTTTCCATGCTGACGCGGATGGTGGAGACGGGAAACGTAAGAGCCCGTGAGGCGCATGATTCGTATGAAGATTCCAAGTGAATCGATGACGATTACGATGACGAATACGATTACGGGTCAAGCGCGTGATAGGAAGAGAATTTGTTCCGCAGGATACTCATAGCAAACCGCGG
Source organism: uncultured bacterium (assembly GCA_937928585.1). Taxonomy (GTDB): domain Bacteria; phylum Hydrogenedentota; class Hydrogenedentia; order Hydrogenedentales; family SLHB01; genus JABWCD01. The sequence goes on from CALEZK010000165.1 coordinate 974, forward strand.
CGAGATTGCTGTCCGCATTATCCGGGCGTGCCGGGAATCGGGGATTACCTCGATCGCGGTCTACTCACAGGCTGACGCGGAGTGTCTTCATGCGTCGTTGGCGGATGAGAGCATTTGCATCGGGCCGCCGAGCGCTTCGGAGAGCTATCTTCACATTCCCGCGATAATCACCGCCGCGGAAATTTGCGACGCACACGCGATTCATCCCGGCTACGGTTTTCTCTCCGAGAACGCGAAGTTTGCGGCGATGTGTCGCGAATGCAATATCGGGTTCATCGGCCCGAGCCCAGAAGCGATTTCGATGAGCGGCGACAAGGCCGTGTGCCGCGCGAAGGTTAAGGCGGCGGGCGCGCCCGTCGTCCCGGGTAGCGAGGGCCTTATCAAGAATCCCGTTGACGCGCTTGCCATTGCGAAGCAGATTGGATTCCCGGTGCTTGTGAAGGCTTCGGCGGGCGGCGGCGGAAAAGGCATGCGCATCGCGCACAACGACGTCGCGTTGCAGAAAGCCGTAACCATGGCGTCGGTGGAAGCGCAAGCCGCGTTTGGCGACGGCGGCGTGTACCTCGAAAAGTTTCTCGAGAACGCCCGCCACGTTGAAATACAGGTGCTGGCGGACGAACACGGCCGCATCATAACGCTCGGCGAACGCGAGTGCACCATCCAGCGCCGTCACCAGAAATTGATCGAAGAATCGCCGTCCATGCGCCTGACCAATTCGATGCGCGCGAAGATGTCCAAGGCTGCCTATCGCGCGGCGAAGGCGATGGGTTACACCAACGCGGGCACCGCGGAATTCCTGGTTGCGCAGGATGGATCGTTCTACTTCATCGAGTTCAATGCGCGCATACAGGTCGAGCATCCCGTCACCGAAGAAGTCACGGGTATCGACCTGGTGAAAGAGCAAATCCGAATTGCCGCGGGCGAACCGTTGCGCACGACGTCCCCCCGCTTTCACGGTCACGCCATCGAGGCGCGTGTATATGCGGAGGACCCGGACAACAACTTCTCGCCGAGTCCTGGCACCATCACGAAATGCCATATTCCCGGCGGGCCGGGCATTCGCGTCGACAGCCACATCTTCCCCGGATATACCGTGCCGCGCTATTATGACTCGCTGCTCGCAAAGGTCATCGCGCATGGCAACGACCGTGACGAAGCGATCAACCGCCTTGCGGGCGCGCTACAGGAATTTACCGTGGTCGGCGTGAAGACAACCGCGCAGTTGTGCGCGAGGATACTGATGAGCGACCGCTTCCGTCGCGGTGACCTTACGCCCGATCTCATCGATCAGTTTGTGACGAAACCGAAGTAACCGCGGCGATTGCCGTGGAGGTTGGCATTTATGCGAATCGTACAACGCGCGGTCCTTTTCCTTTTCTCCATACTGCTGGTCTCGGCGGGACTACTGCTCCTTGTCTTTCCATTCAGCGATCAGCTCGGCGCGGCTGCCGCGAAAGCGACCCAGGCCGCTGACAACTGGATGATCGCAATCCTCGCGGGATCGGCATTGTTGGCGCTAGGCGTTTTTACGTTGTTGCCGTTCGATTTATTCCGGCGAAAGGGCAGGGCCATTTCGTTTGGAGCTGAAGGCGGGACCGTTGTAATTCAACTTGAATCGTTTGAAGCTTCCCTGCGCAAAACAATCGCGAAACTGCCCATGGTGAAGCGCGCGCACGTCACCGTTACGCCAAAAGAAGACAATCGCAAAGTTGGGATTGATGCAACCGTGCATCTCAAGAAACCCGCGGGCATCAGCACACGGGAAACCGCGGAACGGTTGCGCGAGTTTGTCGACAAGGCTGCGCGCAGCATACTTGGTTCCGACGAAATCACGACCGTGACCGTGCGCGTCGAGGATATTCAGATCGATTCGACGCAGACCGCGGAATCCTTGAACAGTATCTTTGCCGATGCAGAGAAGGCTGTCGTGCCGATGGCGGTAGCGGCTGCCGCGCCTGTCGTCACTGGGGTGACTTCCTACGCCAAACCCGAGCAGATTGAACCGGAAGAAACAGAAGACTTCGTCCAAGATGTTGACGACGATGCCAAGTACACACCGGCACATTCCGAAGCACTGGTCACGTACGAAGAGATGCAGCGCATGCAACAAGATGCGCCGAACGCGTCGGTTGCCGAGGACGACGAAGACCCTCTCCCCGCGATCAACGCCGAAGAGCAATCAAACCCGTCGCCTGTCACATCGTTTGAGTCATTGCGGGAAGAAAACGACGGCGGGGATGAAGAGAAGCCGGGCGAAAAGGCATAACGCCGCGCCAGGTTTGCGGCCAGAGTATTTCAGACGTTGCGCGCATGGGCGCGTTCTTTTTTTCAGATAGGGGTGGAGATTCGTGAACGTTATCGACCGATGTGAGAAACTTCTTGGCGAAGTGCAGGATCATTTGCGCGACGAGTTGTTGCCGTTCTGGCTGACGCACGGCGAAGACAAGGAATACGGCGGCTTTCTGACCTATTTGGATCGAAACGGTAACCCAACCGGCGAGACCGTCAAGACTCATCTGTGTCAGACGCGCTGCATCTTCACCTATTCCTCCGTGCATCGCGCGGGAATTGGCCAGGGAGAGTTTTTGAAGATTGCCAAGCAGGGCGTGGACTTCCTGCTCGATCATTTTTGGGACGACCAGCACGGTGGCTGGTACTGGACTGCGCAGCAGGACGGCACGCCGCTGAACGTCAGCAAGCTTACCTATGGTCATTCCTTCGCAATCTATGCGCTCAGCGAATATGGCATGGCCTCCGGCGATCCGCGCGGGATCGAGTGGGCGGTCAAGTCATTCGAAGTGTTGCAAACACTCGCCGCGGACAACTGCCACGGCGGGTACTATGAGTTCCTCGAACGCGACTGGTCGAAGAAGAAGCCGGGAAAATACGGCGGCGATCGAAAGTCGTTTGACGTGCATATGCACCTGATGGAAGCGTTTACGAATTTGTACGAAGCGACAGGCGCGCGCATTTATCGCGAAAAGTCGATTGAGATTATCGACCTTATCTTCAAACGCATCCTGCACCCCGAATTCAGCCTCGGCATTGCGCAATTCGCAATCGATTGGACGCCGCTGCGCCAGATTCTCTTCGCGGACGTGTGGGGCTCGGATCGCGACGTAGAAGACGAAGCGCGTCCGCTCGATAACACAAGCTATGGACACAACGTCGAATTTGCGTGGCTGCTGCTGCACAGCATCAAGATCCTCGATCTCGACGTGGAAAAGTACAAGCCCGCGTTGAAGAAGATTTTCGATCACGGCGCGAAGTACGGCGTGGACTGGAAGAACGGTGGCGTCTACTGCGAAGGCCCCTTCGACGGCCCGGCCCGTGAACGCAACAAGGAATTCTGGCAGCAGGCCGAATGTCTTGTCGGTATGCTTGACGCCTATTTGCTGTTCAAGGACGAGAAGTATCTCGACGCCTACGAGAATGTTCATCGCTTCACCATGGACAAAGTGATCAACCACAAAGTCGGCGAGTGGTTCCCGCTGTTCGACGAGAACAACAACCTCCTCTGGGACTACATGGGCCACGCCTGGAAGATCAACTACCACACGGTGCGTTCGATGATTCAGAGCGAGGCGCGGTTACTGAAGATCTTATCCTGAAGGCGCGGCCCTAGTTTCTTAGGAAAGGTGGCCGTGGTCGCCTTCGATCTCCACGGGCGTGATGTAGTCACACGTGAGTTGCATCTTGCCGAACCAGGCCGATAGCGCCTCTTTGGTCGGTGCTTCCATTGCGCATATCATTTTGCCTTCTGCCAGATTCAGAAAGCTTTGATAGGGCTTCACCGTTCCGTCGTGAAGCGCGGATTCCGCCATCTGATCGACCTGTTCCCGCGTGACGGCTCCAGGCGGCATGGAGTGAGCGCTCATGAATTTGGGCATGACAGATCCTCCTTGGTGAAATATGGTTGTGTTGCACCTGAATCAGTGAGCCAGTCGAGTATGGTGCCCGGCGATTCCTCATGCCAACGCCCGAAACCCCGCGTCATTCGTCCCCTCGTGCAATCGCGCCAATCGCGTGGTAGCATGTTGGGCTGTCAGGTTGGAGTCCGCCGGCGGAATATTTCGACGGCGTAAATTGAGTCGAGGAGGACGAGCATGCGTGATGTATTTATCGTAGGTGCGGTGCGGACGCCGATTGGCCGCGGTCGCGAAGATGGCGCGCTGCACAGCGTGCACCCTGTTGATCTACTTGCCAAGACGCTCGACGAGAGCGTCAAGCGCACCGGCATTCAGAAGTCCGACGTCGAAGATATTATCGCCGGGTGCGTTACGCCGATGGCAAAGCAGGGGGCGAATATCGCGCGGCTGGCGCTGTTGAAGGCGGGTTTTCCAATCGAAGTGCCGGGGGTGCAGATCAACCGCATGTGTGGATCCGGGCAACAGGCCGTACACTTCGTCAGCCAGGCGATTTCCTCCGGCGACATGGAACTCGGCATCGGCGGCGGCATTGAAATGATGGGCACCGTGCCCATGGGTAGCGACTGGGGCGTACTCGACGACGAATTCCTCGGCACCTACCCTTACCCGCTCGCGCCGATGGGCGTTTGCGCCGAGAAACTCGGCGAAAAATGGAACATCTCGCGCCGCGACGCCGACGAGTTTTCCGCGCAAAGTCACATCAAGGCCGCCAAGGCAATTGCCGAAGGCTATTTCAAGCGCGAGATCATGCCGATAGAAGTGAAGGACAACGGATCAACGCGCATCGTCGACACCGACGAAGGCGTGCGCGGCAATCCTGACATTGAGAAAATGGGCACGCTCCGCACGATTTTCAAAGAGAACGGTGTCGTCACCGCTGCAAACGCCAGCCAGATTTCCGATGGCGCGGGCGCAGTTGTGTTGGCCTCGGGCGAAAAGGCCGACAAACTCGGTCTCAAGAAGCGTGCGCGCATCGTCGCGCGCGTGGTTGTGGGCAGCGATCCCGATCTCACGCTCACGGGTCCCATTCCCGCGACGCATAAAGTGCTCGAACGCGCCAACATGAAGATGAGCGACATCGACGTGATCGAAATCAACGAAGCGTTTGCCACGGTCGTGCTCGCATGGGTGAAGGAGCTGAAGCCCGACATGGCCCGCGTCAATCCAAACGGCGGCGCCATCGCGATGGGTCACCCGCTGGGCGCAACCGGCGCCATCCTCATGACCAAGCTCGTGCATGAACTCGAGCGCACCGGCGCGCGCTATGGCCTGCAAACCATGTGCATCGGCCACGGCATGGCTACGGCAACGATAATCGAGAACTGCGCAGCATAGTCCGTTAAACTTTTTGTAGAATAATGGGGCGGATCAGAAGTGGCCGCCCCATTGTTCTGCGTGTTCGGCGGTTCTGCGAGTTTCCGTAAATCTAAATCTGGAGTCTGTCCGATGTACCTTTCCATTCGAGACGCAATGATCGCGGGCGGCGAATTTCGGACCCCGGTGGCAGGGTTGCGGCATTTGAAGATCGATGCCGTCGAGTTAAACCTCGATGATGACTTCATGGTCATGTCTCTGGATGGAGGCGACCCATACACCCTCTTCAGCGAAACCGAAGCCGAGGCCTATCGCGCGTACCTTGATGGGCTTGGCGTGCGTTGCTGCGCCCTGCTCACCTCGCGCGACTTGTCGTCCGCCACGCGCGAACAGAACGTGCAGTGGTTCTGCCGGGCCATCGCGATTGCGCAATCCCTCGGGGCCGATGCCGTCCGGGTCGATTCGGTGATGCACCAACGGGAAGCGGAACTGTCCTTCGGCGATCGGGTGGAGATATTCCGGTCCACCCTGTCGGAAGTGCTTCTTCAGACCTCGGGCAGCCGGGTTTCTCTGGCGCTTGAGAACCACGGGATCCTGGGAAACAACCTGGCCTACCTATTAAACATTTTGGAATCAGTTGATTCCGAGCGGATTGGGTTAACTATTGACACTGCAAATTTTTACTGGCGGGGGTATCCGTTGGGCGAAGTTTATGGTATCCTAAAACTCTTGGCACCGTACGCCAGACATACGCATGCGAAGAATATTGCGTATCCCGCAGATAAACGAGAAATCACGCGGGACATCGGCTGGGAATACGGGACGTACATGTGCCCCTTGGACGAGGGCGACATTGATCACGGGCAAGTGCTGCGAATGCTCGCGGGAGCGGGTTATCGCGGTGATGTTTGCATCGAGAACGAATCGCTGGAGCGGTTCGAAGCCGGTGCGGCGCGAATAGCGATTCTCGAAAGAGACGCCGCGCACATCAGGGAGTTGATTGCGAGCATTGGGCAACGGGATCCCCGAACGTAACGACGCATTGCATCGCGGGGCCATGCTGGTCATGGTGCTGTTGGGGATGGTGTTTGTCGCGCTCGGCGCGTGGGTGGGCAATTCCAACAATCTTGCGCAACGCTTCATGCTCGACCTTCGCGGTGAGCGCGCGGTTGCAACCGCCGAACCCCTGGGTCCAAACCAATATCGGCTGCGATTCAGCCGCCACGACGCCATCTACGCGCGGCAATACACGGGCGAGCTTCACGGCAGCAGCGCCGAATCGACCAAAGAATTCACGGTGCCGATCGTATTCGATCCCGCCGAACCGGCGAAGTTTCTGCCTGCCGGCCTATCCTATAAGCCCGCATTCGGGGCCGGTGCGCTGTTTCTCCTTGGTATGGCGCTCGTTCTATTCGCGCGCCGGGCTGCCCTGGCCGCGGTTCGCTACCAGGAGCTTTCGCGACAGCGGGCCGAGGAAGAGCAGCGTAAACGGGAACGCCGCAAGCAACGGAAACAACACAAGCACCACCATCACGAAGGTGGCCATCACCATCACAGCGACGCGCACCATCGGCCAGCAGGCCGCTAATCTCGGCTGCGACTTTCCCCTTTCACAGTTCGTACAATGAACGCATGAATTCCTTCTCGATTGATTACGGCGCTCAGACGCTCACCGCGACGTTGGATTGGGGTACGAGTCTGGGCGCAATTGATATCCGCGAAGCGCCCTCGCTGCATGCGCCGGAACGGGCACTGGAAGAATCGCTGTGCCGTCCGATTGGCGGCGAAGGCCATTTTCTGGACGGAATCGTGCCCGGTGATCGCGTTTGTATTCTCGTATCGGACGCGTACCGGAAGACCGGCATTGCGACATTGCTTCCCAAGTTGCTCGAAGCGCTCGCTGAGCGCGGCGTCGCTTCGGAGTCCATCCAATTTCTGTTCGCCAGCGGGATCCACCGGCCTCCGAATACCGCGCAACAACGCGAAATCCTCGGCGCGGATGTTTATGACCGGTTCGGCGCAAGGGCCTGGACACATGACCCCTATGACGACGCCGCGCACGTGTTACTCGGCACGACTTCGCGCGGAACCCCCGTGGAGATCAACCGGCGCGCAGTTGAATGCGATAGGCTCATCGTCACCGGCACGGTGGTCCTGCATTACTTCGGCGGATTCGGCGGCGGTCGCAAGGGCGTAGTCCCCGGCGTTGCGTCTGCGCGCACGATTGCGCACAACCACGCCATGAACCTGCATCCAAGCGAAAACCGTCTGCATCCCGATGTGCGCATTGGCGTCACCGACGGGAACCCCGTTGCGGAAGACATGCTCGAAGCCGCCGGCATGGTGCCGGTTCACGGAATCATTAATACGGTGCTGAATCGGCGCAACGATATTGCGGGAATCTTCGTGGGCGAAATGCGCGCTGCGCATCACGAAGCCTGCGCCTTTGCGCGCGATCTGTATGCCGTACCCATTGCGCGCCGCGCCGATTTCGTCATTGCGTCCGCGGGCCCGGCGCGCAACTACGTGCAGTCTCACAAGGCTCTATATAACGCGTATCAGGCGATTAAGCCCGATGGCACGATCATCTTCCTCGCCCCTTGCGAAGAAGGACTCGGCGGAGACCACATCGAAAAGTGGCTTCGCCTTGGCACCAGCGACGACATCATCGCGGCCCTGCGGGTGAAGAGCGAGATTTACGGCCAAACCGCGTTGTCCACGCGCGAGAAGGCGCGGCAGGCGCTGCTACTAACCGAGATGGACGAAGCAAAGGTCCGCATGCTCGGCGCGCGCAAGGCGGATACCCTCTCCGCGGCGCTCGACGCTACGCGGCGCGCGCATGGAGACCGCGCCACCTACTACGTCATGCCTTCCGCCGCGTACACGGTTCCGTTCCCGGCGGAGTGAAGCATCGGACGCGCCGGGGGCCTTTGGCCGTGGCGTTTCGGGTGTGGTTGCGATTTCGGAGGACTTGACCGAGCCTTTGTATCAGGAGATCGGGCGGTTGTAGATGGAAGTGGACTTCCTGCGAAAAAAGCTTTGAGCGCACCCGCGAAGGAACGACGGACATGGATCGAGCTTACGCATCCGCTGTTGTCTGTATCGCGACAGTGCGCGTTGCTGGCGGTAGCCCGCTCGAGCGCGTACTACATGCCGTGCGCGTGCGAGTCTGCGGAGAACCTGGCGCTTATGCGGCTCATCGACCGGACAACGTGTTCATCGAACGGCTGTGGCGCAGCGTGAAATACGAGGACGTATATTTGCGCGACTACGCAGACGGGCACGCGCTGCACGCAGGATTGGAACGTTACTTTCGTTTCTACAACAACGAACGGCCGCACAGCGCATTGGGGAACCGAATCCCGGCCCCATGCCACATCACAAACTGAAAAGAAGGAAATCTTCCGCCCGATTTGGAGCCGCTCCGCTCCAAATCGCCTCGCTTCCGCAGAGGGATTGACCAAATTCGAGACCCCTGCTACAGTGAGGCAATCGGCAAGCCCAAGCCTACCTGACTACGCTGTACTGGTATCGCTTAATCTAAACCCGGATCTGTCGAAAGATGGCGGGAAGCTCTTTTGGTCAGTTTGGCTTCGTTTGTTTTGGAGTGATAAGCGTGATCGCCAAGCACGAAATGAGGACGCTGACGCGGGCGGTTCTCAGCGTTTGAATCGCCAAAACTAAATTTAAGAGAGGCGAGAGTTGGCAAAGAACCCCCCTTCGGTCGAACGCCGCAAGATTTCCTGGGTGAAATGGACGGCCCTGGTAGCATTCATCGCCTGCGTGACTGCCGTCGGTCTTAGGTTCTACACGAGTTTCCAAGCCGTCAAGCATTCGATAGATACCGAAATACGCCGAATCCAGAACGCCGGCGAACCTGTTTCCCGCGAAGATCTCAGCGCGTGGTACACCGCAAGAACACCGAATGGGAGCAACCTCATATTTGAGATAGTTCGCCAGCACGAAGCACCAGAGGAATTCGGCGAAGCCAGGAGGTTTATCTGGAACTGGTCTGATAGCACCCGCGAGCGACCTACCGCTTCTGTTTTGGAACTGTCCAAAGCGTATTTGAGAGAGAATGAAGCATGCTTCGCCTTAATCGCTGAATTCGTTTCCTCGGCGCCCATGAGTTGTCCGGAACGCTGGACGTTAGACGAACAACATAGAGTGGAAAGCCTAACTTTTTGGAATGATTTTTCATTTCTAAGCGCGAGTCTACGGCTGAGATCAGTAGTTCATGCGGAATCGAACGATCTCGAATTGGCAATAGATGACTTGTTGACTGCGCTGCGACTAAGCGAGGCGTTCAGGGGGGTGCCGAGTCTTGAAGCGCAGGTTTCTCGACTCTCGAGCCGCTCATCGCTTTTGCGGTCTGTTGAGTATCACATCAATAACTATCCCTACAGCGAAGGGAGCTTGTCCAAACTTCACGCGGAGTTTTCCAAGCTGTACGATCATGACGCGCTACGCATAGCGATGCTCGGCGAAAGATCGAGGGTGGTAAGTTTACACTCCTGGTCTCAGCGGAACGGCCTCTCGCGAATCGATGGCAGCTATTTCTTCGCGCACTATGATTTTGAGTACCGGCTGAATGCGTACCGAAAGTTAATTGAAATGTCTGATGCTGATCCTGATTTGCGCACGCGGGAATTTGATTTTTGGTTGCATCAACTCTCCCGGTTGTGGCCCGAGCCGCGAGCAAATTGGCCCATATTACTACCTTACGAGTTTGTTCACCCAGATTTGGATTGGTTGCCGGCAACGCATTTAAACCACCCGTCAATTCATTTAGACTCCAATCATATAAAATCCAAACACTTGCTTTGGTTGCGGGGAGCACTTAAAAACTCGGAAGAGATAGAGGTGTTTGTCTTTGCTGATCGAAGGCTTTACGCGACGCTTCTATTGATCGGGATGGAGCGATACAGGCTCGCCAAGGGGGAGTTACCCGACGAATTAGATCAGCTCGTACCTGTATTTGTCGAGCGACCTCCAGTGAATCTCGTTGGAGAAGATCCGTTTGACATGACCTCCGATGATGAGTACATCTACATCACAGAAAAGGAGAAACCCGCCCTTCCAGATTCACCGGTGAAAGTCGAGATGCGAAAAAAACGTCCTGCGGCAGCGCCGTAGTACGGCCAGGCCCATGCCACAACACAAAGTGAAAAGGAGGGAAATCTTCCGCCGGATTTGGAGCTGCTCCGCTCCGGCCTCGTTCGCCTGCCCGGCGAACAAGGCCTACGCTTTACGGCTCCAAATCGCCTCGCTTCCGCAGCGGGATTGACGAAACCCGAGACCCCTGCTACAGTGAGGCAATCGGCAGGCCCAAGCCTACCTGACTGCGCTGTATTGGCATCGCTTAATTTAACCTCGTACCTGTCGAAAGATGGGGGGAGGTCAACCATTAGGCGATGAGGAGAACGGAGATGACGGCGAGAGTTTTGTGCGCACTATGGCTAAGCGCGTGCCTTTTGGCTTTGCTTGTGTACGGTGTTGCTTCTATATTTGCATCGCCGAGCGTCGCTCTATTTATATGCGTTTCGGTTTCCTATGCCCCGCTAGCCATGATGCCTTTTTCTATACTGATAACCTACCTTGTTATTTGTTTGGTTATTCGAATTGCTGTTTGGAGGAAGGGCGATCGGATACTAATTGAATTCTCGGAATCCTCTGATGCTTCTACGTGGATTACTACAATGTGGGTATTGATCCTTTATTTTTCGATAAACATTGTGCTTGCGTTCGCAAGCTCATGGGCATGGTATGTAGCCTTTGATCCAATTCCAGCTACAATAATTGCAGCCATTTCCGCTTTTTTAGCGCCAATTTTGTTAGTGGCGGGGGCGACGTGTCTTTCGATTTTGATCCCCGAAAGCAAATGGAATTTGGATGAATACAAACTAACGTCTCGTTAGTTTTCGTGTGAGTTATTGGCCTCGTTGCTTGAGAAGCGACTTCGACCGTGTCGTAGACGGTAACCTACGCACCAAGCGAAGGATTCAATTAGCGGATCCCGTGCGACCTCCGGCGCTGCGGGGGCACTTTGCTCGCTTCCGACGAAGAACGCCACCGCAGTAAGAACTATCCCGACAAAAACGCCGATTTACCTCACTTCGAAAACTCCCCTTGGCTAAGTTGGGGTATCGCTGTGGACTGGCCAGGCGGGGCCGGAGAAGGGACATTCGGCACCGGCATTTGTGGGAGTTGAGTAGGCTCTCGTTCAATCCCGGCAGTTGCGGTAACGCAGGCATGAACACCTGGAGCGGGTCGTTGGTTGCCGAGCAATTCTCAAAAGTATCCATCTTGGCACGATTCAACAGGGCCCGCTTCGCGATGCACGAGGCGCGGTGCTTATGCTACGATGCAGATGCTGCGCCGTGCGCGCCTTGTGCTGGTAATACGATTTGGCAATGGAGATCCTTCCCCATGCGCATTTCCCCGCCGTGGATAGCAATTTGTGTGTTGACGCTGCTTGCCGCCGCGTGCAGCGGCCCGCCCCAGCAAGCCGCGCCCGCAACTGAAACGGCGCCTGCCCCCGGCGCGACGGATGCGCCGAGCGCAAACATCGAGGAAATCGCATCTTCGGTTGCGCCCACCACCGCGGAGACCAAGATCATCGCCGATCTCGTCGGAGAGAAAGGTGAAGGCGAACCTGTGAAAGGGGATTGGCTCGTTACGCGATCGCCCGTCGATCCAACTACGCTGAACGTAATTCACGACACCGCCGACGCCTACGCGCAGCGCATCTGCATGGACAAAATATTCGAGTCGCTGGTCATGATCGATCCGCGCACCTTGCAGGCGACGCCGCACATCGCCGAGCGCTGGGAGATATCCGACGATCATCTGTCGTACACGTTTTTTCTGCGAAAAGACGTGAAGTTTTCCGACGGCACTCCCCTTACCGCGCACGATGTGAAGTTCACGCTCGACACCATTCAGAATCCCGCAAACGAAACCGCGGATCTGCGCAATTATTTTCAAGACATTACAAGTTGCACCGCGGTGGACGACTATACCGTCACCTATACGTGTTCAAAGCCGTACTTCCGCCATATGCTCATGATCGGCGGTTTGCCGATAATGCCCAAGCACATTTACGGCGTGGGCAATTTCAACGCGCACGAATATGCGCGCAAGCCATTGGGCTCCGGTCCTTACCTGTTTGAAAAATGGGAAACAAACGGCGTCATTTCGCTGACACGCGATCCGAACTACTGGAACAAAGAGAAGCAGCCCAATCTTGAAAAACTGGTTTGGCGCATTTTGACCGACGATCAGTCGGGACTTGAAGTGTTCATGCGCGGCGATCTGGATTCCATCGCGTTGACACCGGAGCAATGGATGTCCCGCGGGAAGACACCGGAATTCGAAGCGCGCGCAAACAAGTTCACTACCTTGTCGCGGCCGGGTTATGTGGGCGGGTACAGCTACATCGCGTGGAACATGCGGCGCCCGATGTTCCAAGACGTTCGCGTGCGCACCGCGTTGACGATGCTGCTGGACAGAAAAACCATCCTCGAAACAATCTTTTACGGACTCGGCACCGTGGTCACGGGTCCGGAGTTTTCCGGAAGCCCGGAGTACAATTCCAAGGTTGAACCCGTACCCTTCGATCCCGCGAGGGCGCAACAACTGCTCACGGAAGCAGGCTGGACGGACACCGACAACGACGGCGTTCTCGACAAGGACGGCCAGCCGTTCAAGTTTGGCTATGTCATTCCATCGGAAAATACTGAATACAACAACCTCGCAACCATCTTTCAGGAAGAGTTGAAGAAGGCGGGCATTGTGATGGACGTGCTGCCGCGCGAGTGGGGCAGCCTTATTGACAGTCTCACCAAGCGGTCCTTCGACGCGATCACGCTGCAATGGGCTATTCCGATCGATTCCGAACCCTACCAGGTGTGGCACTCGTCACAAACGGAAACCGGTTCGAACTATCCGGGGTTCAAAAACGCGGAAGCCGACAAACTCATGGAAGACATCCGCGTGGAATTCGATCGGGCGAAGCGCATTCCGATGTTCCATCGCTTCCACGAAATCGTGCATGAAGAACAGCCGTATACGTTTCTCTTCAATATCTACACCCTTGGCGCGCTTGATAAGCGCTATCGGAATGTCTACGTCTACGCGGCGGGCACGGAGCCTTCCGAATGGTGGGTGCCGCTGGAACTTCAAAAGTACACGAGCGGGGCGGCCGTGACCGCGCTGCCAGCTCCGGCAGGCGCGGCGCAATAGACAGGTTTGCGGGGGTATGAAGGCCTATTTAATCCGCAGATTGCTGCTGATTATTCCGTCTTTCATCGGGATTAGCCTCATCACGTTTCTGATGCTTCAACTGATGCCGGGCAATCCTGTCATGTTGCGGCTGCAAAAACTGCAAGGGACCATGGGCGCCGGGTCAATATCACCCGCGATCATCGAAGAAACGAAGCGGCTCTACGGCTTAGACAAACCGATCTACGTGCAGTACGGCCTGTGGGTGGGTCGCATGTGCATGCTCGATTTCGGCACGTCATACAAAGACCGCCGGCCCGTGCGCGACAAGATTCTCGAAGCGCTTCCCGTTACGCTCCAACTCAGCGTGGCGTCGATATTTCTCATTTATCTTTTTTCGATTCCGATAGGTGTTTACTCCGCCACGCACCAGCGAACGGTGAGCGACGGAATTATTACGGCATTTCTGTTTCTGCTGTACAGCCTGCCCAGTTTCTGGGTCGCCATGTTACTGATCTATTTTCTCGGCAGCGGCCAGCCATTCAGCTGGTTTCCAATCTACGGGGTGCGCAGCCTCGACGCGGACTCGATGACATGGTTTGAAGCGGTGAAAGATCGCCTCTGGCATATGGTGCTGCCGGTATTCTGCCTCACCTACGCGGGGCTCGCGCAGCTCTCCCAGTTCTCGCGATCGGGAATGATTGACGTCATCCGACAAGACTATATTCGCACGGCGCGCGCCTATGGCTTCACCGAGCGCGTCGTCATATTCAAGTACGCCATGCGCAATGCGCTGATTCCGATTATCACCTTGCTGGCGAACGTGTTGCCCGCAATGATTGGCGGCAGCGTCATCATAGAGAATATTTTTTCCATTCCCGGGATGGGACGGCTCAGTTTCGAGTCGCTGCTGGCGCGCGATTATCCGATGGTGATGGGACTGCTCACCGTTTCCGCGTTACTGACTTTGGCGGGGTTGATCCTCTCCGATATTCTGTACGCAATCACCGATCCGCGGATTAAGTTCGAATGAGCGCCATGCCGAAACCCGATGCCGGTTCGGAGCGGCGCGCGCACGCGAAGCAAAGCTATGCACGGCTCGTCGCGCGGCAGTTTCGCAAGCGCAGAATGTCCGTTGTAGCGCTTGTCTTTCTGATTCTGCTTGGAGTGATTGGGCTGTTGGCCCCGTTTCTCGCGGGTGGTATTCCGATCTACATGAAAAAAGACGGAAAGCAATACTGGTTTCCGAACCTGTTCAAGTACGACGAGCTCGTGCGGTTCGACTATTCAGCGTGGAAACCGGCGCCGGGAGATGCGTCGATCTGGCCGATCATCCCCTATGCACCCGAGAAATCCGATCTGCGCAATCGGCTTCAGCCTCCCACGCGCGCGCACCTGCTCGGCACGGATGATCGCGGGCGCGATGTGCTCAGCAGAATCATTTGGGGCACGCGCATATCGATGTCCGTGGGCTTCGTGGCCGAAGGCATCGCCGTCCTGATCGGCGTTTTCTTTGGCGCGCTGGCAGGATTTTACATGGGCAAGACGGACATGATCGTCATGCGCGCGATCGAAATCGTCACGCTGTTTCCGGTCTTCGTCTTGATCATAACGTTGATTAGCCTGCTTCCGCCGAGCATCTGGAACATCATGGTCGTGCTTGGCATAACCAGTTGGACCGGCACCGCGCGGCTCGTGCGCGGCGAGATGCTCAAACTTCGCAATGTTGAATTTGCCCTGGCTGCCCGCGCCAGCGGATTCTCCGACAGCCGCATTATCTTCCGCCATCTGCTTCCAAACGCGTTGTCGCCCGTGTTGGTCAGCGCCACGTTCGGTGTTGCCG
>CALEZK010000166.1 GCA_937928585.1 uncultured bacterium
GCCTTCCTCGATCGTCGCCAGAGTGAGCGGCCGTCCGTGACGGTCGCGCTCATCGTAATGGAGCTCAAGCAGGTCGAAGGCAAGTACAACGACGACCACGCCATGCTGAAATCGAAGATTGAAACGCGCGATTCCGTCAAGCGCGGTCTGGAAGACGCGCGCAAAACCGCTCGCGCGAAGGCGCTCCTGTCGCTCGAAGGCCAGACATCAATGCAAATTGCGGCGGCGCAGCGAAACGTGGAAGACGCTACCGCGCGCGTGAACAATTTCGATGCGGAACTTAGCGAGCACGCCACCAATAGCATTGAGTTCGCGAAAGCCATGTCGGAACTCAAAGAGGCCGAGGCCGAACTCGAAAACACCACCATTATGTTGCGCGAGGTAAAGGACAAGATTCGTGTCGCGCAAGTGGACAGTCGCGCTCCCGCGAGTTTCTCCATTGCCGCGCCGACCCAGGCGCCCACCACGCCGGATTATGGCCGTCGCTTCAAGTTTATGGCACTGGTCGTCATGATGGCGGGCGGCGCCGGCTTCGCATTCGGACTGTATCGCGAATTGACAGACCAGCAGGTACGCACCGTGCAAGACCTGAAGTTCATTACCGACGTGCCAATGATGGCGCTGATACCGGATTCGTCCGTTGAGCGTCTGCCAAAGAACACACGGCCGGCCCTGCTCACGGCAGAACATCCCGAATCCATCACCGCGGACGAGTTCCGCCGCGTGCTGACGCGCATCATTTACCCGCCCGAGGGTACTGCCGAATTGAACACCGTGCTTGTCACAAGCGCATCGCGCGGCGACGGTAAAACATCGCTCGCGTGCAACCTCGCCATCGCGCTGGCGCAGGCAAACCGACGCGTGTTGTTGCTCGACATATGCGCGCGCAGACCTTCGGTCGAGAAGGCCCTTGGGATGAAACGCGGCGTAGGCCTTAGCGAACTGTTTGCGAACACCGTGTCTATTCAAGAGGCGGTGCGGCCCGCAAAACAGATCGATAACCTTCAGGTTCTCGGCCCCGGCTTTCTCAATGCGGAATTAATCGGCAAGCTCGCTTCGCGTGAAACAGTCGAGTTCCTGGAGAAGGCGGAACAGAGTTTTGAACACGTCATCATCGATTCACCGCCCGTTCTGCTCATGGCCGATGCAAAGCTGCTGGCCCCGGTTGTAGATGGCGTGATCATGGTTGTCGGCGCGGAAGTGACGAGTCTCGGCATGGTGAAGCGCGCGCTGGGAGAGTTGCAGCAGATTGGCAGCAACGTGATCGGCGTGGTGCTGAATCGTGCGAAGCATGTTGCCGGAGGCTATATGCGCGACAACATGGAGAAGTTCTACAACTACGGCAATGAAACGACCGTTGCCGCAGGCGAATTGACAGACGAGTACGACGGCGACGAGCCCGAAGTAATCGAGCAGGAAGAAGCAGCGACGATGATCCTGTTGGAAGACAACCAGATTCGCCCGAAACAGAAATTGTAGCAGCACGCGCATCAATACGTGCCGCTCCCGCACCGCACGCTGCTCACTCCGATGATCGGGCGGCGACTCGCACTATCCGTTCGTCGGGTAAATTTGGAGATATATTCGTGACGACCATGGCGCCAGAGTCCAATTGCGCACCGCGGACCGTGTCCGCTGATGCAGTGTTGGCACGCGCCTCCTCGAACGATGCCGTGGTTCGCCAAATGTACGGCATTCGTTTCAATGACGTGACCTGCGAAGAGTTTTTTGCATTGATTGATGCGCGCATACGGGAGGGTCAGTACGGATACGTCGTGACGCCCAACGTTGACCATATCTGCTTGCGGCAGCGCCACGAAGGATTTCGCAAAGCGTACGACGGCGCATGGCTCGTGCTTTGCGATGGCATGCCGCTGCTGTGGGCCGCGAGACTGCTCGGCAAACCGCTGCGCGAAAAACTCAGCGGCTCCGACCTGATTATCTGGCTTTCCGGCCACGCCGCGCGGAAAGGCTATCCTGTCTTCTTATTCGGCGCTAAAGAGGGCGTCGGTGCGGAAGCGGCGGAAAAACTGCGCGCCATTCACCCCGAATTGAAGATCGCCGGCGTGTATTCGCCGCCCTTTGACTTTCAACTCGATCCAGAGGCCAATGCCGAAGCAAAGCGCCGCCTGAAAGAATCCGGGGCCAGCATTGTGTATGTCGCCCTGGGTTGTCCGAAGCAGGAAGTATGGTTGCAGGAACATGGACCGGACTGCGGCGTACCCGTGATGTTGGGCGTGGGCGGTTCCTTTGAATTCGTATCGGGCCGCGTGCCGCGCGCGCCCGTCTGGATGCAGAAGTCTGGATTGGAATGGATCTGGCGTCTTTGTCAGGAGCCGCGTCGCCTCTGGAAGCGCTATTTGGTCGACGATATGCTTTTTGTAAAGTTGTTCTTAAAAGAATTTGCCGCAACCTATTTGTTCCGCCGTGGTTAATACATAAAGCCAATGTCATCAAAACGAAAAATATGGATTGCGCTGCTAGGCACGGTCGTGATCCTGGCACTCATGGCCGGAGGCGTTGTTGCCGGCTGGTTAATCTATCAGAAGAAGCGCAATGACGGATGGTTGCGCGATGCACTTGTGGCGTACGAATCCCAGCAATGGGAGCGCGCAAAGGGATTGTTCGAACGGTACATACCCCAGGAACCGAAAAACGAAGAGCTCCTGCTCAAGTACGCCGACACCTGCAAGCGAATGCAAAAGGACCGTGCCGGCTCGCTGCAAGGCGCGGCGACTGCATATGTGCAGATACTTACCCATTATCCCGACAACGACAAAGTACGCCACGAGCTGATTGACGTGTACGCAAAACTCGGCGTGTGGAGCACCCTTCGCTACTACACGGCAGAGTGGTTAATCCGGGATCCCAACGATCAATACGTCCGATACTATCATGCGCTCGCACTCGATCGAATGGGGCTGCGTGATGAAGCAATTGCGGCGTATGAGTCACTCGTAAATGAAAAGACGGACCGTTCAGACGTATACGGCAGCTATGCGCGCCTCCTTCGCGAGAAGGGTCTCGAAAGCCGCGCGATGGAAGTCTTCATAAAGGCGCGCGAAGAAAGGCCCAACGATGGCCACATCGTCGTTGACCAAGCCCGTTTTCTTGCCCGCACCAGTACGTGGACCGAAGTGCAGCATTTACTTGATGAAGGGCTCGCGATGTCGCCGGAGGACTCGGACGTGCTGGTTGCCGTCGCGCAGGCTGCCATGCTACGCCGCCAACACGCGCATGCAGTCGAACTGCTTCGGAAAGCGGTCAAGATAAAGCCCGACGAGGGCCCCGCGTACCTGATGCTTTCTTCGGCTCTGAGCTATCAAGGCTTGTTGGAAGAAGCAATCAAGGAACTGAAACAGGTCGACCCGCTCGTGCAAGTCGACACACCGATGATGCTCATCACGCTCGCGGACTTGCAGTTGGGTATTGCCGCGTTTGACGATGCCAAACTCACCATCGCGCAGTACAACGAGGCGTATCCCGACCAGCTTCCAATAAACGAATACTTCGCCGCAAAAGAATTGCTGGTGCGTGGAGAGCCTTCCGCCGCGGTAAAACGCCTCGCTTCGGTAATCGAGCTGCGACCGGGATTTACGCCCGCGCAGTACACCTTG
>CALEZK010000167.1 GCA_937928585.1 uncultured bacterium
CCCCTCCTTGCCGAATCGCACGCCGAGATTGAGTCGGTGCTGGAATCCTCGCGCGCGTCCGTCATCTTCGAGGAAGAACAGCTCAGCGTTGATCGCAAGACCTACGTCTGTGAATCGTGGCAACGCCGCGAACTTGGCGCGCTGCTGTTTCGCTATCGATTTCGTGATACGTGGGACGTCACAGCTGCGGAAGAAAGCGACGCCGCGCACTTTAGAGACATGCAAGAGATCAACCGAAAGATCGAGGAGCAGACGAAGAAATTCAACGCGCCCATCACGGACGATGTCATCTTCGACGGCGTCGAATCTCAATTCGTGCGCGGCGATATCGCCGCGCTCGGCGCGCGCGCGCAGGAAGCGGCGCCGCTGATCGACTCGGAATTCGCCGAAGCGGGGTTTCGTCCCCTCGGCGATCTCTGCGTGGTAAAGTTGGGCCCGGTCGTCATGCGCGGATACTTCGATGACGGGTGCTGCACCTTTGGCGTCGCCTATTTCAGCAACTTCGGCGTGCTCGCGCGCGAATTCGTCTCGCCCCTGTCCGGCGGCGCAACGCTCACCACCACCACGAGCTACGCCGCCCCCGATACGGACGCCAAACGCGGCATCTATGTCCGGGTCGCGCCGGCGA
Organism: uncultured bacterium; assembly: GCA_937928585.1. Lineage (GTDB taxonomy): Bacteria > Hydrogenedentota > Hydrogenedentia > Hydrogenedentales > SLHB01 > JABWCD01. Next base: position 629 of record CALEZK010000167.1, read on the forward strand.
AGTCCGCCGCCGACTTATTAGTCGAGCACGGCAAAGGCATCATGAAAATGGCCAAACGCGGCCTCACACCCGAAAGCATTGATCCATCGCTCCTGGGATTAACCCAGGCCATTGATGTGTTTCTACAGAAACATTCTGCTGGCGAAGATTACTGATCGTCCGCATCGTATAATCATAGCGAAAACCGGGGAGTATCGCGGGTGAGTTCCTGTTGCGACAATAGAACCGAGACTGCTCCAGAGCCGGACCATTCCATCGATCCCGTCTGCGGTATGCGCGTCGATCCGGCAACTGCAAAAGCGCACTCGCAGCATGAAGGTGTCGATTTTTATTTTTGCAGCGCAGGCTGCAAAACCAAATTCGATGCCGATCCTTCGCGCTACCTCGCGAAGCGATCAAATCCGACGACCGCCATCGATCCCGTCTGCGGCATGACGGTCGATCCGGCAACTGCCAAACACGCGCACGTGCACGCGGGTCAGACGCACTATTTCTGTTCCGCGTCGTGTAAAACAAAGTTTGCGAACAACCCCGGCGCCTATCTATTCGCCGTGCCGAAACAAGCCGCGCCGGCGAAAGTCGATGCCAACGACAAACGCGTCTACATCTGCCCAATGGATCCCGAAGTGCGTCAGATCGGGCCGGGCGCGTGTCCGAAGTGCGGCATGGCTCTCGAACCGGAGGAGATTTCCGCGGAAGATACCGCGAACCCCGAACTCGACGACATGACCCGCCGCTTCTGGGTCTGCGCGCTGCTCACGCTTCCGCTGTTCGCATTGAGCATGGGGGAGACGATCCCCGGCTCGCCGTTCACGGCGATCCCCGCGCGCGCAATGGGGTGGATTCAATTTGCGCTCGCGACGCCCGTCGTGCTTTGGGGTGGCTTCCCCTTCTTTCAGCGCGGATGGCTCTCCATCGTCTCGCGCCACCTCAACATGTTCACCCTCATCGCCCTCGGCACCGGCGTCTCCTACGCGTTCAGTGTTGTGGCGCTGCTCGTCCCAAGTATCGTCCCGCACGCCATGCGCGGACACGGCCACGCCGCGCCGCTGTATTTCGAGGCCGCCGCCGTGATCATCACGCTGGTGTTGCTGGGCCAGGTGCTCGAACTCCGCGCGCGCGCAAAAACGTCCAACGCCATTCGCGCCCTGCTATCGCTCGCGCCCAAAACAGCGCGAAAAATCGATACCAACGGCACCGAGGCCGACATTCCGCTCGAACACGTCGCGGTAGGCGACACCCTGCGCGTCCGTCCCGGCGAACGCGTGCCTGTCGATGGCGCCGTTCTGGAAGGCGAAACCTACATCGACGAATCGATGATCACCGGCGAATCCATGCCCGTCGAAAAGAAGGTGGGCGACACCGTCACCGGTGGAACCGTGAACGCCACGGGAAGCATCGTCATGCGCGCCGAAAAAGTGGGCGGCGACACCTTACTCGCGCACATCGTGCGCATGGTCTCCGAAGCGCAACGCAGCCGCGCCCCGATTCAGCGTCTGGCCGACACCGTCTCCGGCTATTTCGTTCCCGCTGTCGTCGCCGTTGCCCTGCTCGCCTACGCGGCATGGATGCTCATCGGACCCGAACCGCGCATGCTCTACGCCCTAATCAGCGCCGTCTCCGTGCTCATCATCGCGTGTCCCTGCGCACTCGGCCTCGCAACGCCCATGTCGATCATGGTCGGCGTAGGACGCGGCGCAACCGCAGGCGTGCTGATTCGCAACGCGGAATCCCTGGAAACCTTCGAGCGCGTCAACACCCTTGTCGTCGACAAAACGGGCACCCTCACCGAAGGCAAACCGAAAGTGGTCGACGCGCGCATACAACCGGGCTTTGAATCGGCCGGCGTAATTGCCGCCGCGGCGGGACTCGAAACGCGCAGCGAACATCCCCTCGCGCATGCCGTGCTCTCCTACGCAAAGGAACAGAATGTAGACGCGGCAAATGTAGAGGACTTCACCTACATTCCCGGCCAGGGCGTGACCGGATCGCATAACGGCGCAAGCATCGCCCTCGGCAATCAGCGATTGATGAAAGAGCGTGGCATTGACACATTCGCCCTCAATGCCGCCGTCGACGAAATGCGCGGCGCGGGCCAGACTGTCGTGTACGTCGCAATCGGAAACACGGTCGCCGGCCTGCTCGGCATAGCCGATCCCATCAAGACCACCACGCGCGATGCACTCGCCGATCTCGCCGCCGCGAACATTCGCGTTGTCATGGTCACCGGCGACAACCGCCGCACCGCCGACGCAATCGCAAAACAATTGGGTATCTCCAACGTCGAGGCGGACGTACTCCCCGAAGCAAAAAACGCCATCGTGAAAAAGCTGCAAGCCGAAGGACACATCGTCGCCATGGCCGGTGATGGTGTAAACGACGCGCCCGCCCTCGCCCAAGCCCACGTGGGAATCGCAATGGGCACCGGCACCGACGTGGCCATCGAATCCTCCGGCGTCACGCTGGTAAAAGGCGACCTGCGCGGCATCGTGCGCGCGCAAAAGCTGAGCCGCGCGGTGATGCGCAATATTCGCCAGAACCTGTTCCTCGCCTTCGCCTACAACGCCGCATGCATCCCCATCGCCGCCGGCGTGCTCTACCCAGTCACTGGCACAACCCTTAGCCCAATGATCGCCGCCGCGGCAATGAGCCTCAGCAGTGTGTCGGTTATATTCAATGCCCTGCGCCTCAAAAATTCGAAGCTATAACCAAACACAAAAGGTTTGGTAAGTTACGCGCCCACGGTCGTAACCGTAATTCGCAATCGTAACTCGTAATCGATCTTCACATTCGTCCCCCGTTGAACGGAATGGCGCGAAGCGCAGGGGGATGCAACACCACCGCAAGCCCGTCGCTACGCTTGCTCGCATTCGCAACTCGTAATCGATTCCCCTCCCTCGATCTTCCCCAACCAACTACAGTAAAATGAACCTTCACACGAAATCCTTCGGAAGGAAATCCATGCGTTTCAAGACCCTCTCAATCCACGCCGGCCAGGAACCCGACGCAACCTACGGCGCGGTAATGACGCCGATTTACCAAACCTCGACCTTCGCGTTTCGCGGGGCGAACGATCCGCCCCCCTTCGACTACTCGCGCAGCGGCAACCCCACGCGCAAAGCGCTGGAGGACTGCATCGCCGCGCTCGAAGGCGGAAAATTCGGGTTCGTTTTTGGCACGGGCATGGCCGCGGAGACAACATTTTTTGCGATGTACGGACCCGGCGACCACCTGATCGTGCACGACGACCTCTACGGCGGAACCTACCGCTTGCTCACGCGCGTCATTCGCCCCAAAGGCGTCGAAATCGATTTTGTGAACCTTC
>CALEZK010000168.1 GCA_937928585.1 uncultured bacterium
GCATTGGGCAAGTCCGAATCGCGCAGTGCAGGCGGGCTCAACCCAACGGCAAGCGAGCGGCAACTCGCAATCGCATCGTTGACCAATCGCTGCACTTCATCGAGGCACGCCGCAGGTTCAGGATCGCTCCGCGCGAATCCAACGTGCATTTTTACTGCCACGAGCAGTTGTTGCAGGTCATCGTGGAGCACGCGCGCGAGCCGCTTGCGTTCGCGCCGCTCGGCCTCGGTCAGTTCAAGCGCTAGTTCCCGCAACTGCATCGTACGCTCCTGAACGCGTGCTTCCAGTTCGTCGTGCGATGCCTGTAGCGCAATCTCCATCTCTTTCTGCTGCGTAATATCGCTTACAACCGCCACCCACCCGTCGACGTTGCCTCCAGCGTCTGTCGTTGGCGCGTACGATGCGCGAATCCAGCATTCCCCAATCCTATGCAGCTTGATGGGAAGTTCGTATTCGACATACTCGCCGGAAAGCACGCGCTCCACATAAGGCCGAATCGTCTCGCAACCCTCCTCGCCCAGGATCTCGGGCACCGGCTTTCCTTCGATGTCTTCCGGTGCCAGGTTATAGCGGGCCGCGTAGCTCGGATTCACCCAGATGAACCGCCAGTCCGCGCTGCAGCGCGCCACCGAAGTGCGCATCAAATCCGTGACCGTCCTCAATTGCTGCTCGGCCTTGCGAAGCGCCTGCTCAATGCGCTTGATATCGTCGACATCGGTAAAGGAACCCGTGTAGCCGATTATCCCTTCCAGCGAATAGCGCGGCACGGCGACTGCCTGCATCCATCGATAGGTACCGTCATGGCGAAGCAGGCGCAACTGCGCCGAATACGACGTCCCGTCTCGTAGAAGCGTGTCCACGCTCGCGGCAAATGCGTCCCTGTCTACCGGGTGAACGTAAGCGCGCATATCAATGTCGCGCGCAACCGCGTCCCCCAACATGCCCAAGTATCGCAGACACTCCCTGTTCACAAACTCGCAGCCGTCCAGATTGGTCATCCAAATCATCGTGGGAGCGCTGTCTGCAAGACTGCGAAACCGCCATTCGCTCTCTCGAATGGTTTCTTCGGATTGCTTGGATCGGGTGATATCCAACGTAGCACCGATCATGCGCACCGGCGCGCCACTGGTGTCGTGAAGGACACGCGCATTCGTGAACAGCCAGATTACCTTTCCGTCTGGCCGGACTGCACGAAACTCAATCTCGTACGGCTCATTGCGCTTGAGCGCACCCTGAATCGCAAGTTCGACGCGTTCTTGATCGTCAGCATGCACGAGACTGGAAAAACTTTCGACCGTGCCCCCGAACTGCTCGTGTGTAATGCCGTGAAGTTGATAAAGCGATTCCGTCCAGGAAACCGCATTGCGACAAATGTCCCAATCCCAGACCCCAATCTTGCTGGTTTCTATCGCCAGGCGCAGGCGCTCTTCGCTGTCGCGAAGCATTCCTTCCACGCGCGCGTGCGATTCCGGCGCGGACATGACACGCCGCTCGTCCTCCAATTCAGCGACTCGAAGCCTTAGGGAATCGACTTCGCGTTGGAGGTCTTCTAACGTTTTGGTAATGACGCCCATACACGTGCACCCGCGAAGTTAGCGTTTGCGCAGTGGCTTCATGCTCCCGCCGTAAGCAGCCGACACCTTTACTACGCGAGAATTTCTCTCACCACCCGCGCCGGTTCAACGCCGGTAAGGCGCGCATCGAGGCCCTGGAATTTGTAGGTGAATCGTTCATGGTTAAAACCAAGTTGATTCAAAAGCGTCGCATGAAAGTCGCGTACATGCACCTTGTCTCGGCCCACATTGAAGCCCAAGTCGTCGCTCTCGCCATATGTAACGCCCGGCTTGAATCCTCCGCCGGCCACCCAGATCGTAAACGCGTTCGGATGATGATCGCGTCCGTCATCACCATCGCCCTGCACCATGGGCGTACGACCAAACTCTCCTCCCCAGATGACAATTGTCTCGTCAAGAAGCCCGCGCATTTTCAGGTCCTGAACCAGTGCGGCGCAGGCTTTCTCCGTGTCCGCGCAATTCTTCTTCAGATCGTTTCGCAAGTTGCCGTGCTGGTCCCACGCCTCGTGAAACAACTGGACAAACCGCACCCCGCGCTCCACCATGCGGCGCGCCAGCACGCAATTCTTTGCAAACGATGGGACGCCCGCCTCCGCGCCGTACATATCGAGCACATGCTGCGGCTCGTTCGAGATATCCATCAACTCCGGCGCGCTGGATTGCATGCGGAACGCGAGTTCGAAGGAGTTGATACGCGTCGCAATCTCCGGATCCCCCATCGCGTCAAGTTGCCGCGAATTGAGCTCACCGATTACGTCGAGCGTGTCCCTTTGCACCTTGCTATCGATACCGCCTGGGTTTGACAAGTACATCACCGGATCGCCGGTCGTCCTGAACATACAACCATCGTGCACCGTCGGCAGAAACCCGCTGCTCCACACCGCGTTGCCGCCGCTGGGCCCCTTCTGGCCCGAGCTAAACACAACAAACGCAGGCAAATCCTTGTTCTCCGTGCCGAGGCCATAGCTGATCCACGATCCCACACTCGGCCTGCCGAACTGTTGTGATCCCGTGCTCATCAAGACTTGCGCCGGCGCATGGTTGAACGCGTCTGTCGACATGCTCTTGATGATCGCGACGTCGTCGACCGTCTTTGCAAAATGCGGCAGCAACTCCGAAACCCACGCGCCGCTCTTGCCATGCTGCGCAAAGTTAAAGCGCGGACCGAGTAAACGCGAATTTGGATCAATAAAAGCAGCGCGATAGTTCTTCAGCAACTCCGGGGGAGGCAAGGTGCCGTCAAATTTGGTGAGTTCGGGCTTGTAGTCCAATAGCTCAAACTGGCTTGGCGCGCCAGCCATAAACAGGTAAATGACGTGCTTTGCCTTTGGCGCGAAATGCGGCGACTGCAACGCGACCGGTTCCGTGCGCGCGGACGCCGTCGCACCCATCAATTGGCCCAGTGCGACCGATCCCAGGCCCACGCCGCACTGTTGAAGAAACCAGCGCCGTGCTATTGCCGGGCCGCGTTCGCCAGGATCCATTGGGTCGCGTGTAAACATGAGGCGCTTAACTCCTATCGGCCTTACTGTCGCGTAATCGTTTCGTCTAGGTTGAGCAGCGCGCGCGCAACGAGCGTCCATGCCGTCAACTCAGCAGGATCAATGGCGGCACCGTTCTGCTCATAGCCAGAAGCCGCGAGAATCGCGTTCGGATCCACTTCTCCCGACGCGATGCGCTGCTGCTGCTTTGCATAGAACGCTTCGAGCGTTGCGGCCTCCGACTCTTCCGGCGCGCGTGTCACGCATCGTCGAAACGCATACTCAATGCGCGAACGTGTCGAGTCGCCGCCGCCAGCGAGCGTCGCTTCAGCCAGACCGCGCGCGCATTCGAAGTACAACGGTTCGTTCAGCGTCGTCAGCGCCTGCATGGGGCTGTTGCTTCGCGCGCGGCGAATGCAAGGCGCATCGCCTGCCGGCGTATCGAACGATTGCAGCGCCGGATGCGGCACGCTTCGGAATCGGAACGTATACAAACCGCGCCGATATTGCGCAGCCCCCTGTTCCGTCCGCCAAATCTTGGGACCATAACTCGCTGGTGGTTGAAAGAGAAATTCTGGCGCGGGCGGATAAACGCTGGGACCGCCAATAGCCGGATTCAACAAACCACTCGCCCCAAGCGCGATATCACGCACCACTTCACCTTCAACCCGATACCGTGCCCCGCGCGCCAACAGGCGATTGTCCGGATCGATCTGCCGCACGGAGGGCGAAAC
>CALEZK010000169.1 GCA_937928585.1 uncultured bacterium
GACGAATACCTCATCCATCATCGCACTGAACTGGACTGGATTCGCGATGCAATTCGCGCGTGGAACTTGACCGCCGCAGGAGAATTCGATGACAACCCGGCGCCGGCGGCTTTCGTTTCACCCGAGCGACTGGATATTGTTCAAAAACATTGGATAGAGGACCAAAGGAAGTATTTCGCCAACCGCGAACAGCGAGATGAGCGCGGCGAGCGCACGCACCACAGGGTAGTATGGTTACTGTTCCTTGTGAGTGTCATGCTTGCCAGCGCTTTTGCGTTAGGAAATTTTCTTCTGCACGACGCCAAGTGGTTTGACAATGCCCACGAATACATAATCTTTACGATTGGCATGTTGCCGGTGCTCGCCGCTTCACTTGGCGCGTACTCCGAAGTGATGGCCTTCTCCGCGCAGGCGCAACGTTACAAATGGATGGCCGAAGTGTACGAGAGGGCTTCCATTCAGTTGGAAAAAGGCAAAGAGCGAAACGACTACGCCTTAATAAACACCATCATCGAAGACTTGGGCCGGCTCGCACTGGAAGAAAACGGCAACTGGATCCTCCTGCATCGCGACCACCCGCTTGAGGTCCATTTTTAGCCCGTGGATTGTTGGCCACCGCAGCTTGTTGTATAGTATAGGGTGTTGCGTGCTGACGACCGTTCTTTCCGGAGGTAAGCGATGGCACAGATTCACATCTTCGTGAGCTACAGCCATGTCGATGCCCAATGGTTCGACGAGAACAAGCTCATGCCGCGGCTCATCAAGTCATTGGAAATTCTCGGAGCCGAAGTTTGGTTTGACCGGCGGCGACTTGGCGGCGGCGACCCTTGGAAACAAGAAATCGTCGACGCCATCAAACGAGCGCACATTGCCGTATTGCTCGTCAGCAGGAATTTCCTGAACTCGGACTTCATTCGCGAGATCGAACTGCCCCGAATAGAACGTCGCTTCGAGCAAGGCGAACTTGCGGTCGTCCCCATTCTGGTCGGTCATTGCAACTGGCAAAACGTCCGTGTACTGAGCCGCCCCCAGATGATTCCCGGCAAGCCTACGCCGTTGATCGGTTATTTGGACTCACCGGCGGAATGGGATCGCGTGCAGGAGGAGATTTTTAGCGCGATTGAACGGCAAGTCGAGCGCACTCGGGATCGCCTTGGCGTTGCCGCGCCTAAGTTGCCGGGAACTGGTCACGACCCATCAACGACCATGACACGCCTATCAGGAATCTCAAAACTCGCCCCGCCTGTGCAGCATCCTCCGAAGGAAGACGATCGTCCACGCGCGAAAGCCAAGGAAAACGACACTCCGCGCAAGGGAATGCCCGGCTGGCTGATGCCCGTTGTTGCGGCAGGGATGGCGGCCCTCGTCACGGCGGGCGCGTTTACGGTAATCTCCGCTATGAATGGCGAAGAGACCCAACCGGCCGAAGTATCTGTC
>CALEZK010000170.1 GCA_937928585.1 uncultured bacterium
AAGTATAGCAGTACACGGCACAGGTTGCACGCTGCACGGGCGTGAATTACCATATCGGTTGCGTTCGAACGGTAGGTCGGACCGAACTAAATCCATACCAATACAATTGGGAGATGTGTTTCATGAAAAGCAAGATTCTGGCGCAGGCAATGACAATGGCGTTGTGCATGGCGTTTGCCGTGGGTTGCGCATCAACCGGCGGCAGCACGGAGGCGGCTAAGCCCGTCGATGAGAAGGCGGCAATTGCAAAAGTGCTGCAGGACTGGGGCGCTTCGCTGGCCACCAAGAATGTCGACTCCATCATGACGCACTATTCGGATGCGTTTTCGGATGGTGACGGCCGCGGCAAAGCCGAATTGAAGTCATTCATCCAGGATGCTATTGCGAACGGCTATCTTGATGGCGCCAAGGTCGATGTTGCGACCGCGCAGATTACGGTCAATGGCGACGAAGCGGTAGCGGTTCCTGTCGGCCTTTCCGGCGACATGGGATCCATGGCATTTTCGATCTCGCTGAAGAAAGAAGCTTCGGGCTGGCGCATCGTATCCAGCAACCAGGCGTAAGCGAACTTCGGTTTTTTTCGTTACACCCCCGCGCGCGTATTGCGCGCGGGGGTGTAACGTTTTTTGGGGTGGGGTTTTGGTGTGTGTGAAGAGCGGTCGAAGACGACCGCCCTCCCGATTGGTTATGGACGTCCGTAGGCGCGGGAGGCGATTCGCGCGCTTATGGGGACGCCGAGTATACTTGGGGGCTCTGCGCCTCGACGCGGGCGGGTGAACGACTACTACCTCTAGTTTCGGAAGGAGATTAACGAATGCGGTTGAAGGATAAGGTGGCGATTATCACGGGTGCTGGACTTGGCATGGGCAGGGAAGCTTCCCTCCTGTTCGCTAGCCAGGGGGCCAGCGTTGGTGTTTTCGATATGAACGCCGCTGCCGGCAATGAGACCGTCCAACTGATTGAGAAAGCCGGGGGAAAAGCCGTTTTCATCCAAGGCGACGTTAGCAAAGAAGCGGACGTGAAAGACGGTATCGAAGAAACCGTGAAGACTTTCGGCAAGGTCAACATTCTGTATGCGAATGCCGGGGTGTTGTGGAAGGACCGCGACAAATCGGTTATTGAAACGTCGGAAGAAAATTGGGACCTTGTTCAGGCGATAAATCTCAAGGGCACGTTCTTCCTGACGAAGCACGGAATTCCCGCGCTGCGCAATGCGGGCGGCGGCTCGATCATTTTGGTGGGATCCATTTCTGCGCTTGCCGGATTTACACTTGCGCAGGATTCGTATACGTGCGCCAAGGGCGCATTAATATCCTTGTGCAAATCGTTGGCGATTCAATTCGCGCCGGAACAGATTCGGTGCAACATCATTCATCCAGGTTTCATCGATACGCCGCTTCAAGCGCCCTATCTGAATGATCAGAAGCGCGTTGCGATTGCGAATGAAATACCGATGCGGAGGCTGGGATCCGCGCGGGATATCGCGAATGCAGCGTTGTTTCTTGCCTCTGACGAGTCGGGCTGGATGACGGGTGCGGAGATGGTGGTGGATGGCGGGTTTATGGCTATGTAGTTTTGGCGTGGATGGGACAGTCGCCTTCGCTTCGCTCGGTGACGGTCCCAGTTGCGCTTGGTGAAGGTTTGCGGTCAGGTTTTCCGGGGTTCGTAGCCGGGACATTGTTGGACGGGTAGTCGCGGGTATTTCGGGAAGGCGCGATCGGAGTCTGACCTTCCGCAACGCCAATAGGCCTCACCCCCATGAGGATGAGGGATCGCGCGCGCGTGCACGCATCGGCGGCAGAGGCCGACGGCATCACGTTCTGTGCTCTCGTCGGTATTTTTTTCGGTCATTTGAAGAAACGTCTTATGGTGCAGGTTGGTGTTCCACTACTAGCGTACGTGCTAAACTTTCGGAATCCAATTCGCACCTTTGCGGAGTCAAATTCGAAGGAATATGTTTGCGCGTTTCCATGCGGCGCCTAGCAATGATAGCTAACAAGGAATCTTCGTGAAAAAGGCAGTACTCAGTTTTTTGGTGGCTGCGGCCCTTGTCGGGGTTGGGATTGGCGCTTATTTGGCAACGTCGCGAGATCCGATCGCTCCAACTGCACCCGGGCCCATTGCGAAGACCGACGTGGAGCCGACGGAAGCTCCCGTTACATCTACCCCAGCGTCAACGGGTGAACTCGTACGCGTGTTTGGCGCGGTAACGGATGCGACGACAGGCGAAGTCATCGAAGGCGCGCAGGTTCGGGTCCGGCGCGAGGGGAGGCCTGAGGAAGGCGAAGCGCCCGAACCCGCCGAGGCGTTGAGTGACGCGAGCGGTGTATTTGAAGTGCGCGTGGACCCAGGCGCTTTCAACGCGATCATTTGTAGCGCACCTGGATACACCCGGCAGCGCGCGACATTGCGCACGGAGAATCGCTCGGAGGTTCGCTCGGACTTTCAGCTCGTGCGCGGCGGCACGGTAATGGGAAAGATTACGGATAGCGTAACCGGCGCGCCAATCGAGGGAATCGCGATTGAATTGCTTGGCGCGCAGGAAAATGCCATGGAACGGATGCGGTCTCGCGGGCAAGACCCAAGCCGCCGCGCGAATTCCCAGGCGGACGGTTCCTACGTGCTGGATGGCGTTCCGGCCGGATCCTATCGCGCCGCATTGAGCATGCGAGATACGGGGTATCTTTACAAACCCGAAGGCGCGTTGCCCATTGATGTTGAAGCGGGCAAAACACTGGAAGGTGTAGATTTCACGCTGGAAAAAGGCGCGGAGATCACCGGCTTTGTTCGCGATGAAGGTGGCGCGCCAATCGCGGGGGCGAACGCAATCGCGATTTCGTCGCAGATTATTCAGCAACCGATGC
>CALEZK010000171.1 GCA_937928585.1 uncultured bacterium
GCCAGCCGTAGCCGAGCAGAACTTCCGAACGAAACGCCATTCCGTTGCCCTTGATGTCCGCGGTGCCGCCCCAGAAACTTCTACCCGCGGGGCGCAATCCATTAATGAGGGCAAAGCCCGCCCACGTCAGAGCCGTGCGCCAGTTTGCCTCCGGATTCGACACCCCGTTCCATGCCTGCACCACGCGCACGTCAGGATGTGAAAGACTCGCCGACAATTCGGCCAGAAAGCGCGGGTGCATGCTGGTGTCTGCATCGACAAGGGCAATTGCGTCGTATTGAGACAGAACGTCTCGATTGGTTTTCAGACACCAGTCCAAAGCCTGACCCTTGCCTCGCAGTGTCAGGTCGTGCCGTTCAAACACTGTGGCGCCGGCATCGCGGGCGTTCTGCGCCGTGGCGTCGCTGCAATTGTCGGCGATGACAAAGGAGTGAAAGCGATCGCGTGGATAGTCTGATGCATAGATGCGCGACACGGTATTGCCGATCTGCAATTCTTCGTTGTGCGCGGGCGTGAGAATGGCAAAGCGCAGGGGCTGCGCGTTGTAATCGGCTTTCTTCCGCATGAAGAAAGAGCCGACGACCAACAACAGCAAATAACCGGAGATGATCCCCAAACCGAGCGCGGGCAGCGCCATGAGCACGTTTACTACGAACAAGACCATCCCCTCCACTGCGTTGGCGCATGAGTTTACAGGAATAGAAGTTTGATTACGATTACGTTTAGGATTGCGGCGGAGTCGTACATGCGCGGCCAATCAGACAAAGGTGATCGATGAGGAAGCAAGTTTTGAAGACCATAACAGGGGTGGTTTGTGAGTAGTTCAGGGACAGTTGGCGATCGCCTGCGTGCCGCTGAGAAGCACCTCTCCCGGCGGGATCCCTTTCTGCGTGGTGTCATCAAGCGTTCGCGCCCCTGTTCCATTCGCCCGCACCGCGGGTACTACGAGATCCTGGTGAAATCCATCATTTCGCAACAGCTTTCCGGCAAGGCCGCGCAAACGATCACCGAAAGGTTCTGCGCGGTGCACGCACCCGCGCGCTTCCCCTCCCCGGAGCAGATATTGGCAACGCCGAATGAAATCTTGCGCGCTACGGGGCTCTCCAACGGGAAAGTCAGCTATGTCAAAGATGTCGCCGCCCGCGTGCAGGATAAGAGCCTAAGGCTGGACCGCCTGTCGCGCATGTCGGACGACGACGTCGTTCGCATGCTTACGCAGGTGAAGGGCATCGGCGAGTGGACCGCGCATATGTTCCTTATGTTCTCTCTGTTTCGGCTCGACGTCTTGCCAGTGGGCGATCTCGGAATTCGCAACTCGATACAGCGACACTACGGCTTTGCCAAGCCCCCCACACCAGACGAGATGCACGCGCTCGCGGAGAAAAATGGCTGGCGGCCCTACCGATCTGTCGCGTCGTGGTACCTGTGGCGCGCGCTGGAAGACGAAAGCCTCAAACAGAAATGAGCGAGCCGCAGCCAGACTTATCATTCGTCGTCATCGGATACAACGAAGGCAAGCATATTCGGGGTTGTCTGGAATCTGTTCGCGCCATCACTCTGCCCGGTGCACGGTTCGAGGTCATCTACGTCGATGGAGGCTCGAAAGATAACAGCCTCGAAGAGGCGCGTCGCGTGGATGGCGTGCGCATTCTTGGCGGTGAGAAACGGCGGCGCGCGGCGGAGAACCGCAATCTCGGCGCGGCACACGCACGCGGCAAGTACATTCAGTTTATAGATGGCGATATGTATCTCGATCCCGATTGGCCCGCGCTGGCCATGGCGTTTCTCGATCTGCACCTGGATGTCGGCGGCGTATCGGGCATGTTGGAAGAGGCAAACACGTCATACGTCTTTCGCGTACTACAGATTGACTGGAATCCGGTCGAAGGCGAAGTTGATGCCTTTGGCGGCGCGGCAATGTATCGGCGCGACGTGTTCGAGCAGGCGGGCAGGTTCCCGGAGGACGTCAGCACGGGCGAAGATCCGCTGTTGTGCTGGCGGATCAGAAACCTGACCGCGCACAAGGTCTGGTATCTGCACAAACGCATGGCCAAACACGATCTAGGATTTCGCGGGCTGCGCGACTACTGGAAACGCAGCACCACCACGGGCCGCGCATATATAGAAATCGCGACGCGCTGCTGGGATTCGAAAGACCCGATGTGGAAACCGAACGTCATTCGCAATTTCGTTTGGGCGGGATTTTATGTCGTGCTACTGCTCGCGATTGCACTTAGCCCGCCGATTGTCGGCATCACACTTCTTGGGGTTATTGCGCTTGTGCTCGCGCGGCTTACCTTCAAAACATGGCGGCGCGGACACCCGCTTTCCGTCTCCATTGGCTATGCGCTGCACTGCTATCTCGCGAAGATTCCGCTGGCGTGGGGACAATTGAAGTGGTTGCTTACGCCACAAGTCAGTGCGCTCACGGTGTAACGCGTACTTATTACGTGTCGTTGAATATCCAATCATGGTCATGCCGGGTAAAATACCTCGACCGCAGAATTTCCCCCCGAGCCTCTTCGTTTGGAATATACGAGAAGTCGTCCTCTATTCCGATGTTTACCCAAACTCGATAAATACCTTCTGGGCTGCTGTAGTAACTTGCAGGAAATTCATATCGAAATTCTTGCGCACCGTAAATGCCCGGCTGCGGGAGTTTGTCGAGGTAGTCTGGGACGAGTTCGCTCAATGATCGAGGGTAGACGTTATGCGCTGCATGGAATTTTTCCAGCGCGTTGATTAGCGGTTCGGCGTTTCTCGCTACCACTGTAAACGCTGCCTGTTCAGCCTTTGGCCAGTCTATTAAAGAACCAAGGATAAATAAACTAAATAAGCCTGTACCAAGTGGAACCAGTGCTAGCCCCGCCAATTTCCTTAGCGAGGGGTAGATCAAAAGATGAATCTGGAGCAAAACCATTCCCCCGAATACGCCAACCCAAAGCAAACAGCCCAAAAAGAAAAAAAGTTCGAGTTCGAACACAAACCAACTTGTTGCGTTTACCGGCTGGGCGTCAAGCCAGCGCATGCTCCCATGAAGCACAGAAGGACTGAATAACATTGCCACTGTTGCGCAAGCTATCGAAAGCAGATAATTCCGCCGAACTTCGCGATCGACACTTAACGCTGCATCCTGATTTTTGTCCGATTGCGATGACTGTACATCAGCCTTCATCGCACATCCTCCGGTCACCGTGATTCAAAAAACCTAGCGCTTCTTGCGTTTGAATGCTGCGCCAAAAAGTTTCCGAATCACGCGCCACGAATCGCGAAACTTGTTGAAGTGTGACGATGGGTTCCCGGCTTCGTAGATCGTACGAATTGGCGCGGCAGCAATTTTGTATCCGCCCTTCGCGGCGGTGACGACAATTTCCATTTCAGTTTCGTATCGGCCGCCGCGAATCGTTCCGAGAATGTCTTCGAGGAAGCGCCGGGAGTGAATACGAAAGCCCGACTGCGTATCCGGTAACGCCACACCAATCAAAATCCGCGTCATGAGCGCCGTAAACTTGTTACCCACACGGCTGCGCAGCGGCACTTCTTTGCCGTCGAACGTGCGCGTGCCGATTACCAGATCGGCGTTCTCACTTTCGAAGGCGGTCCACAAGTTTGGAAGCTCCGTCGCGTCGTGCTGTCCATCGGCATCGACAATAACCACACCTGTGACATCGTCCGCGGCAAGTGCGGCGCGAAACCCGGCGAGCATGGCAAAGCCCTTGCCTTTATTCTCCGGAAAGCGAATCACACTCGCGCCGAGGGCCTGCAACGGTGCGGTGGCGCTGTCGGTGCTGCCGTCGTCCACCACCACAACGTGGTCGAGTTGTTCCAGGAGACCACGAACGACCGGCTCAACCCGCGCGCCGGCGTTATAGCAGGGCACGACTGCGGCCAGCCGTTTTCGCATTATTCCGTCGTTTTCGTCGCTTGCCATGGCATCCATCTTCCTTCTGCTGCATTACTTTAGCATGCCCGGCAACTCCGCGGAACTTTCCCGCGCTCCATGTGTTTTATGCGGCGGTTACCGGCAGAAACCAGAGCGCTCGCGTCGATGCCGTAAAGTGAAAGGGTAAATCTCATGAACAAGTTAGTGGTATGTGCCGCGCTTATTGCATTCATCGCGGCACCCGGGTTCGCAGAAGACGAAGAAGGTCCGAATGGGTGTCCGCCACCCCTGGGGAGACTGATCAAGGCAGCGGACGCGGATCAGAACGGAGAGGTGACACTGGAAGAGTTTCAGTTGAAATTTCCGAACGCTAGCGAAGATCGATTTAACGTGCTGGACCGAAATGACGATGGCGTTCTCACCAAGGACGATGTGCCGTGGCACGAGCGCGCGCGGGTCTTGCGTAAACTGAAGCAAGCGGATACCGACGATGACGGCAGCGTGACTTGGGAAGAGTTCTCGGTCGCCTTCCCCAACGCCGACGAAGCCGCGTTCAATCGCATGGATAGAAATGACGATGGCGTGATCAACAGCGATGATTGCGTAAAGATCGGACCGCCACCGGCGGAGTAGCGCATCGACAAAACAAGCCGCGTGCCGGGGCAGATCGGATTCACCGATAAGCCCCGGCTACTTCATGCAAATACACAAGAAAGCTTAATCCTCCGCCCGCTCACCGGCGGGCGCCATCTTCACGATCTTCGGATCGAACCGCGCCAGTGCTTCCACCAGGTCGGACTGCGCCACCATGACTTCCTCAATGTCCTTGTAAGCCATGGGTACTTCATCAAGGCCCGCCGAGAGCACGGTTACGTCGCGCTCCGCGAGCAGCTTTTTCGTTTGCGACCATGTGAACGTCTTTGTCGCCTGCGTGCGGCTCATCATGCGACCAGCACCGTGCGCCGCCGAGTTCAACGACGACGGGTCGCCCTTGCCGCGCACGATGAATCCCGGAGTCGCCATAGACCCTGGAATGATGCCGATCACCCCCTCGCCCGCTGGCGTTGCGCCTTTGCGATGCACGATGACACGCTCGCCGCCGTGAATCTCTTTCCATGCGAAGTTGTGGTGGTTCTCGATGTCGAGCAACACCTTCGCGCCGAGCGCTTTCGCGATATGCCTGTGAATGCAGGCATGGTTCGCCGCCGCATACTCGCCCATCAATTCCATTGCCCTCCAATATTCCTGGCCTTCGGCGGAATCAAGGTCGAGCCACGCGAGGTGAATCAACTCCCTCGGCAGTTCCCGGTGCAGTTTCATCGCGAGCTTGCTGTAGTAATCGGCCACTGCCGCGCCGGTGCCCCGGCTGCCGCTATGGCTCAACAACGCGAGGTACGAACCTTGTGGAAGAGGCAGGCCTTCGCCATGAATCTCCAGCGTTCCGTACTCGACGAAATGGTTTCCACTACCGCTTGTGCCGAGTTGCGCCCACGCCTTGTCTTTTGACTGCGCAGTGACGGGCGACACCCGCCAGTCTGCATCGAGCACATCGTGTTGGCGCCGCTCGCGGAACGACGCGCCAATCCCAAAACGTGTTTCGTTTTCCAACGCTTTGGTAAGCCGATCGGTTTGTCCATTCAATGCGCCAACGGGAAGATCAAGCACGGTCATCTTCATGCGGCAGGCGATATCGACACCAACGGCATACGGAATC
>CALEZK010000172.1 GCA_937928585.1 uncultured bacterium
GCACACGGGCACGACGAACATCACGGCCACAAGGTTGTGCCGATTCAGGTTTACATCTTTAATGCGGCGGCATTGGCAATCCTCATGTTCATGACAATTGCCGCGGCGTATGTCGATCTCGGTTCGGCGAATGTCGCCGTCGCTTTGATCATCGCAGTCATCAAGGCAGTCCTGATTGTTCTGTTTTTCATGAACGTCAAGTACAGCTCGAAGCTGACGTGGATATTCGTCGCTGGGGCGTTCTTCTGGTTATTCATTCTCATCGGCATGTTCATGCCGGATTACCTTGCACGTGATTTTGCCAACCAGCCCGACGCATGGGCGAGTGCGCCCACTCCCCCGACCGAGCTTCCGCTCGACAAGCGGGTCCTTGAAGGAGGTGGATCTCACGGCGAAGGTGCGGCGCACTAGACAACCGGACAAATAGCCTTCTTCGTCGCTCCTCGCGCGCCTGGGCTTCCTGTGCTATACTCGCTGTGTTGTAAAGTCAGCCGTTGAAAGCGAGTATGCACCATGAATCCTGTTCGCGACACGGAACTTCTGATGACGCGCCGGCACTTCTTCGACCGTTGCAGTTGCGGTATCGGACTTGCGGCGCTAACCTCCCTCTTGAATCCGTCAACCTTCGCTGCTGTCGCGGAGGCTGCAACAACGAACGGCCCGGTAGTCGGTCCGCATTTTGCCCCCAAGGCCAAGCGCATCATCTATCTCTTCATGTCGGGAGGACCGTCGCAGCTCGACCTGTTCGATTATAAGCCGCATTTGCAGACGGTACATGGAAGCGAACTGCCCGATAGTGTTCGCATGGGGCAGCGCCTGACGACGATGACGTCCGGGCAGGCGAAGTTTCCGATGGCTTCGTCGATGTTCAAGTTTGCGCAGCGCGGGCAGTCCGGGGCATGGATTAGCGATTTGCTTCCCCACGTTTCCGCGATCGCCGACGACCTTTGCTTCATCAAGACGGTGAACACTGAGGCGATCAACCATGATCCGGCGATTACTTACATTCAAACCGGAAGTCAGCAGCCGGGACGCCCGAGTTTGGGGGCTTGGCTGAGCTACGGGCTTGGCAGCGAAAATACCGACCTCCCTGGGTTTATCGTGATGACTTCCCGGTCGGACATGAATCGACCGGCACAGGCCTTGTTTGATCGACTTTGGGGAGCAGGATTTCTGCCGTCAGAATTCCAGGGCGTAAAATTCCGCTCCGGCGGCGATCCGGTGTTGTACTTGTCGAACCCGCCGGGTATTGATTCCGAGACGCGCCGGCGCATGCTCGATGGCATCGCGCAATTGAATCAGAAGCAGCTTGCGACTTACCAGGATCCGGAAATCGATACCCGCATTGCGCAGTATGAAATGGCGTATCGCATGCAGACTTCCGTACCGGAGCTGACTGACCTCGCTGACGAGTCGGAGAAAACGTTCGCGCTGTATGGCGAACAGGCACGCCAACCCGGGACCTACGCGTACAACTGCTTGATGGCTCGCCGCCTCGCGGAGCGTGGCGTGCGTTTCATTCAATTGTTCCACCGCGATTGGGACCAGCACGGCAACTTGCCAAAAGACATTACGCTAAACTGTGGCGATGTCGATCAGCCAACCGCGGGCCTCATCAGCGACTTGAAGCAGCGGGGTATGCTGGAAGACACGATTGTCATTTGGGGTGGCGAGTTCGGCCGCACGGTATATTGCCAGGGCGAGTTACAGCCAAAGAATTACGGGCGCGACCATCACGGCCGGTGCTTCACCGTCTTCATGGCTGGCGGCGGTATCAAGCCGGGAATCAGCTATGGCAGCACCGACGAGTTTGGGTACAACATCGTAGAAAACCCTGTCCACATACACGACCTCAATGCGACCATTCTGCACTGCCTCGGCATGCAGCATGAGCGGCTGACGTTTAACTTCCAAGGACGCGATTTCAGACTGACGGATGTGTTTGGGAAAGTTGTTCACGACGTATTGGCATAAGTCGCCCTAGCTCGGTAACCTGCCATATCTATTGGGCTTCTTTGTCAACTGCAGCGGACTTTCGCCAAAGCTCGTACGGGTCGAGCGATAAATTCCTAAAATTCTCAACGGCAGGATATATCGAAAGCAACGCATCCTTCAGTGCGAATCCGGAACCAAACATCCTTTCCGAATCAATTTTAATCTGTTCTGTCGTGTCTTTGAACTTCACCACGAACTTGTGTTGATGAAAAGAGTACTCATGTCCGATTTCATCAACAGAAGATGCAAAATACTGGCGTTTGCGTGTCCCCCTCTGTACCTCGATTATATCGACGTCAAAGACAATCGACCTTACACCGTTCAACAAACTGTAGATAACATAGGCGACCGGCAGCACCAAGGCGAGTAAGATGCCCAGAACAGCATCAGATATGGATAAACCCGGTTGCCCATCAAATCTCGTTGCGATCACTAGCGCCACTAATGGCAAACCTAAGAACGCAATAATGGCAAGGTTTATGGAAAACGGCGTTGTCCTTACCTCGTATGGGACGCGAGGTTCAACACGCGCGTTTGGACAGAATCTGTTAAGCGCGTGCGCCGCCATGTGGAAATCAATCAGCCACGCATTAAGAAACAATACGCCATCACGGTAATGAATGGCGATACCTTCAAGCCCAAAGATGCCTTTTGTTGCAAACTCATATTTTTCAATGGCGGAGTATGGGATCTGCGTATCGCGGCCCATGAATCGCCGCGTAATTCCTACGCTATCCAAGCGAAAACGCGGACCCAACGCATACGCTCCAAAAGCGAGAAGTCCCCAGCCGCCAAAAATAAATAAAAACGATTCCATCGCATCATCTATGGAGCGCAACTTTCTATATATGAAGTCGACAATCATTGCGAGAAAGAACCCCATTCCCATCGTCCATATAATATCCTTTGTCGGCTTTCCATATCGCAGTTCGACGCCTTCTACTAGCGTCTCACGAACAGGATCGTCGACTACCTCCGAAGCGGAATCTTGTCTCACGCGGGCGGACAGAAACTCGACCAGCTCGACGTATCCGTCGAGCTGGTCGGGAATGATAGATTTTATCGCGGACTTCTTCCGAAGGACACAGTAGTCCCCATAACAGGTGAACGATGAATCAGCATATGGGAAAACATCCAACTTCTGAAAAAACTTACCGCCAACAGGTAAATTCGGAGTCGCAAGAACAAGATGATCAGAATCGACAACCAAGCGCGTGAAAAAATGTCGCACTCTCGCCTGGAGCACCGCCGTCTTGACCAGGAAGAACAGAAGCGCAACGAATGCGACTGTGGATATGGTGAAAGCGTAAAACACTGCAGAAACCAAGGCTCCCGTCACCGCAACAAATAGCAATACTGCATTTCTGCGGCGAAGCCGAGCTGGGTATGTAAACTCACGCGGCGTTTTCATTGGCGATGGCCCTACACGGTTTCCGGTTCAGTTCGTGCCAACTTCGTTAGCATAGGAGATAACCCTGTGTGGCGCAAGATCGGACAAGGCCGGACTACACCTTGCTCAACAAAACTAGGCGCATGACTGTTACGCGCGAACTGCGGCCCCTGCCCTACAGGGCTTCGGTGTGAACGGCACTGGTTTAAAAATAGAGCTCGTACGGGTTGAGTATTGGTTTCCTAGCGTCCGGATAAAGCGACATCAAGGCCTCGTCTAATGCAAATCCGGAACCATACATCTTCACGGACTTGATCTTAATCTGTGTTGGATTATCTTTAAACTTTAACACGAACTTGTGTTCATACTCGGAGTACTCGTGCGTGATCGTTTCAAGAGAAGACACGGAATACTGGTGTTTGCGTGTGCCTTTATATACCTCGATTGCATCGACGTCAAAGACAATAGACTTTACACCGTTCAACAAACCATAGATAACATAGGCGACCGGCGGCACCGCCCCGAGTAATATGCCCAGAACAGCATCTGATATGGATAAACCCGGTTGCCCGTCGAATCCCCTCGACATCAATATTGATACGCTCGAAGAGAGAAAAAAGATCACAAAGGCTATCTCCTTGTAATAAGGCTTTGTCTTCACCTCGTATGGAGCCCGAGGTTCAACACGCGCGTCTGGACAGTATCGGTTGAGCGCCTCTGGCAATATCTGAAACTCATTCAGCCTCGAACTAAAGAAATACACCTCGTCACGGCAATGAATCGCGATACCCTCGAAGAAACCTTTTCTTGCAAATTCATACTTGCTAATATCCGAATAAAGAATCTGCAAGCGGCGCCGCATGAACTGGCGCGTAATACCATGCTTATCTACGCGAATTCGCGGACCCAGCTCATATGCGGCGAAGGCCAGCAGTCCACCTCCAATGAGTGTAACGCCTAGAACAAACAGCGATTCTTTAACAGACAAATTTCGGGCAACGAATATGACAAGTGTTGCGAAGATCACGAAGAGGCCAATCGACCTCTGAACCTGTTCCCCAGACCGGCCATATCTCAGTTCGACGCCTTCTTCAAGTCGATGGACTTTAGTGTTGTCGAGCGCCGTTTCTATGGAAACTTCACTAACTCGCGCGGACAGGAACTCGATTAGATCATCGTAACCATCAAGTTGAAAGGGTATCCGCAAATTGGCCGCAGGTCTCTTTCTTTGGAGCACGTGACGACCTTTGAAGGGGGAAACCAGGGCAGAATCCGCGAACGGAAAAACATCCAGCTTTGGAGGGCGACGATTTCGAAACAGCAATTTCGGAGTTACCGCAACCAACCGATCCGAATCGACAACGAAGCGCGTACTAGATTCGCGTAGGCGCTCGTTGTACAGGAGCGCGCAGATCCCAAATATGCCGACCACAATGATTGGTGCTATTGAACTCGTGTAGGCGGAGACGAAAACACAAGCGATCAAGCCCGCCAGAGATCCGATAAACATCGCAGCATTTCTGCGGCGAAGGTTTAACGGAAATACGAATTCGCATGGAACCTTCATCGACTAGACAGCCTCGTGACGGTTTCGCCCGACCTCAGTTCAACATGTATAGTAGGAGAAGAGATAACCCCATGCAACGTGATCGAAGGGACCCAAAATCAGCCCTTGCTGAGCATTAGCAGACGCGTTGCCGCTTCTGTGGTTTCTCCGCCGCTAATCACCGCGGTTACATGATCACCGCGTTGCAAACGCGTATCTCCGGACGGCAAGATGTCGTTTCCACTGCGCGCAATAGTAACCAATAGGCACCGCTCGGGAAGCGGAAGATCCTTTATGCACTTGTCTTCCATCTGCGAACCTTCCTGAACGACGAACTCCAGCAGTACGGGCTCTCTGTGGGCGGGAACGTCGGGTTGTCGCCGTTTCAGGTCGTAGGCGAGTAGGGCGTCATAGAGGGGCTCGACACGCAGTCGCTCGGAGATTAAGTAGGCGACCATCGAAGCGACCAGCAAGGGAAGCAGTTGATGGTAGTCACCGGTCATCTCGAGGACGAGAACAATGCCGGTGAGCGGCGCGCGGACGATCGCCGAAAAAAATGCGGCCATTCCCATCGCGGCAAATGCTTGCGGGATGGGCGCGATGCTGGGAAACAAGGTCGACGTGGTGATTCCCGTGATGAGGCCTATGCTTGCGCCCATCACCAGCA
>CALEZK010000173.1 GCA_937928585.1 uncultured bacterium
GCCCCTGGCTTCGCTGCTGCGTGCCGAAGAAGGCGCAAGCGAGTAAAGGCTGATTCGAGCGATGGAAGATCTCCGGCTCGCAATGGACCTCATAGGCGATATTCACCTGGGGTGGCTCGCCGTTGTCGTCATGTGCATTCCCGCATATTTTTTCTATGCCTGGGCGCTCTTTGGTTCGTGGGAACGGTTTTTTCAAGCAGTCCAATACATGGCGACTCCCAATTGGTGGTCGATGATTCGCGGCGAAGGCGTGGAGGACCGATGGGAATCGATGAAGTTTATTTTGTTGATAGCCCTATGCATTGGAACCGTCTACGAAGTGTATGTTCATCTAATTCCACTGATTTCACCCTCATTCGCCGAATACCTGTCGGAGCTCTAGCGCAGCTACGCCTTCGCAATCGTAACTGGAATTCCGCATAGCACCGCAGTGCCGGATGGAACGTCGAGGCATTGGTCGTCTGCGAGCAGGTTGCTGTTGACGCCGGCATGCTTGCGCGCAACCGAAAGCGATCCGCCCTCGCTGTTGTGTCCCCACCCATGCGGGATGCTCACAACACCGGGCATAATCGATTCGGTAATTTCCACCGGTGCGTCAAGCTCGCCGACCCGCGACGCGATGCGCGCGGTGTCGCCTTCGCCAAGCGCGACGCGCGCCGCGTCATTGGGGTGGATTTGCACCGTGCAACGCGCCTTGCCGGATACGAGCGATGGCAGATTGTGCATCCACGAATTATTTGAGCGCAGTTCGCGGCGTCCGATAAGCAACATCCCGTTTGCGTCCTGCGCGAGTTGTGCAGCAAGGCGCGGTACGTCGGAGATGATATGTTCCGGTGCCAGTTCAATTTTGCCGGATTTAGTGCGCAGTACATCGGGTATGCGCGGTTGCAGCGGGCCAAGATCGATGCCGTGTGGATGCGCTTCAAGCCGCTCCAGCGAAAGGCCTTCCGGATCTTTCCCAAAGCCGTCGCCGTAGGGTCCGCTTCGCAACATGAAGTCCAGCATGCGATCGGGACCGCGTCGGGGCGATAACAGTCCCAAAATCTCTTCCGAATCGCGGCCGTAAATCGATGAGCTTTCGTCGGCGATCTCGCGTTGGATCAGCGTCATCAGAACCATGCCGTCCAGAAAATCAATATCGGCATCCGGGCCCATGCCGCTGATGATGCCGACAAGCCGCAAAATCGTTTCCCATTCGTCCGGTTGATTGGTCGCCTTTTCGAACAGCGCGGGAGAATAGCGCGCGGCATTGCGCACCGCGAGTTGGCTGAACGCGAGATCATAGTGCGAAGTTTCAAAAGGCGAGGGGCCCGGGAGAATGACGTGCGCGTATTGCGTGGTTTCATTCAGATAGACATCGAGACTCACCATGAACTCCAGCGATTCCAATGCGCGCGCAAGTTTGCCATCTCCATTTGGCGTACTGAGCACTGGATTTCCCGCGACCGTGAACAGCGCGCGAATCTGGTCGTCGCCGGGTGTTTCGATTTCTTCCGCAAGACATGCGACAGGCACTTCACCGAAGATCTCGCCTGCGCCGCGTACGCGGCTTTTCCATCGGCCTACTTTCGTGCCTTTTCCAATCCCCGGCGCGCCTTTCGTATTCGATGGGCCAATCGCGGCTTTTGTAAACATAACGCCGCCTTCGCGGTCCAGGTTCCCCGTGAGCACGTGAATGACGTCAGGCAGCCAATTCGCAATCGTCCCGAATTCCTGGGTGCACGCGCCAATGCGCGCGTATACACAAGCGCTCGGGGCCGCCGCGATCTCACGGGCGATTCGACGAATCACGTGCGCGTCGATTCCGCATCGCTCCGCCACGCGCTCTGGAGAAAATGGAAGGGTGAGTTCCTCGACCTGTTCAATTCCGTTCGCCCATTCGGCGAGACGGCCTGGCTTGGTGAGTTTCTCGTCGAAAAGGGTGTGCACGATGGCAAACAGAAGGTACGCGTCAGTACCGGGACGAATGAAGCAATGTTCGTCTGCTGCCTCCGCGGTTTTCGTGCGGCGCGGATCAATCACAACAACTTTACCGCCGCGATGCCGGAGCGCACGAAGGCGCGCGGGGAAGTTTGGCACGGTCATCATACTGCCATTCGACACCATCGGATTCGCGCCGAGGATTACCATGTAGTGGCAGCGATCAATGTCGGGAATGGCGACGGTCAGCCCCGTGCCGAACAGGAGCGCGCTCGCGAGCTGCTTTGGGAACTGGTCAACGGTGCTGGCGGAGAATGCGGCGCGCGTGCCGAGCGCTTTTACGAGCGCGGGAACATAGGCCGTCAGCGAGAGGTTGTGAACGATCGGATTGCCAAGATAAATGCCAACGCTGTTGCGTCCGTGCTTGTCTCGAATCGCGGTCAGGCGCTGGTCGATATATGCAAACGCCTCCGGCCATGTCGCTTCACGCCAAACCTTGCCTTCGCGGATGCGTGGCGCGCGCAGCCGATCAGGATCGGCATCGAGTTCGGCGAGGGCCGCGCCTTTCGGGCAGATAAAACCTTGACTAAAGGGGTCGTCTATATCTCCGCGAACGCGGGTTACCTTTCTGCCGTCGGTTTCAATCTCCAGACCACACGTAGCCTCGCAGAGTGGACAAATCCTGTAGTGCGACGACATCGATACCTCCTTGGGCCCGGTTCAAGGGCAGGTCGTTGACGGCACACCACGATCAACGGGCATACCTTTTCTCGCTTGCAATACTATAGCCAAAAAGTTAGCGCGACGGGATCAGCCGCTATGGTGTTGCGAAAACGCGCCGGATGTTGTTAGGCTGCACCCTCGCGTCAGGAAGTGTCCAGCAATGCAGAACCCCGTTGCGTAAATGCCAATCTACATAACAGTCGCTCTCGCGCTAATCCCGTCGCTGCTGCTGGTCCGCTTTTTTCAATTGCACGATGCGTTTCCGGAACCCCCGCGGCAAATTTGGATGACATTCTTTCTCGGCGCGCTCACGATTTTCCCGGTGCTGCTTTTGACATATCCGCTCATGCAAGCCCTGCCGTTGCCCGAGAATCCATTCTTGCGTGGCCTGTTCATTTCCTTCGTGTTTGCCGCGATACCGGAAGAGTTTTTCAAGTTGCTTGTGCTGACGCGGTACAGCTTTCGCCGCCGCGTGTTTGACGAACCGATGGACGGGATCGTGTATGGGGCGGTAGTGGGGCAGGGTTTTGCAGCGTTCGAGAATGTGCTGTATTCCGTTTCCGGTGGCGCCGGGATTGCAATCGGCAGGGCGTTGACGGCGGTTCCGGCCCATGCGTGCATGGGCGTGATTATGGGGTATTACGTTGGCAAGGCGCGTTTTGATTCGGAGAACCGCGCAGCCTGCATCTTCAAGGGATTCCTGTTTGCCGTGCTTGTGCACGGGTTTTACAATACCCCCTTGCTTACGATGCAATCGATGATGGGTATCGACGGGGAATTTCCGCCGGGTTCCGAGGGAATTATTGGAGCACTGATGCTCGGGACGCTTTGCGTGTTGTTGGGATCCATTATATGGTCACTTGGTATTGCGCATAATGCTCGCAAGGCGCAGATTAATCGAGAAGTCCCGCCACCGATTCCGTCACCGCCGGATTTGCCCAAATCACCTGGTGAAAAAGGGGGACCCTCCTACGCGTTTGGTCTGCTCACCGTGCTTTGGGGGCTCGTGCTCTCGGCATGTGGCGGTGCGATGACATCCGGAGGGTTGCGCACAGTGTTTTCGTCAAACGTAGACGGCCCGACGTATGCAATCATGCTTGCCGCGCTTTTGGTGCTCGGCATATTTCCGCTGATCTCCGGACTGGTGTTGTTCAACACAGGCGTGCGTCGCATCAACGAAGCGCGGCGCGCTTCAGCGGAAGTGCAACCGTGAGCTTGGAAACCGATAGACAGGGACACGAAATTGTCCAGCTCGACAAGGTCACCGTGCGGTACGGATCGCGGGTTGCGCTGAACAACGTTTCGCTGTCGGTTTCTGAGGGGATCGTTGGATTGTTGGGGCCCAATGGCGCGGGGAAGAGCACCTTGCTCAAGACCTTGCTTGGGTTCTGCAAACCCACATCCGGCGTTGCGCAGGTACTGGGAAACGTCGCAAGCCGTGGCGGCAGAGAGGTGCGGCGGCGCGTGGGCTACATGCCCGAGCGCGATGTGACTTCGCCGAAACTGAGTGCGGTATCCTTCGTTTCATACTGTGGAACGCTCGCAGGTATGCCCTATCGTGATTCGCTGCAACGCACACACGAAGTTCTAAATTACGTCGGTTTTGGTGAAGAACGCTACCGCGCGATGGAAACGTACTCAACCGGCATGCGGCAGCGTGCAAAACTTGCCCAGGCATTGGTGCACGATCCCCGCGTATTGTTTTTGGATGAGCCCACAAACGGCCTCGATCCCGTTGGGCGCATTGCGATGCTCGACCTCATAAAGGACGTGGCACGTATTCGCGGCGTGGCGGTGCTGTTGTCTTCGCACTTGTTGCCGGACGTCGAGCACGTGTGCGAGCGGGTGGTGCTGATGGATCAGGGACGCATCGTGCGCGAAGGGACTATCGCCGCACTGACGCAGTTGCGTCAAGACCGGTATGCCGTTCGCGTGCGGGAAGGCATCAGTGCATTTGAGGAAAAACTGCGCGAGGCTGGATGTCTGACGGAGATCGCAGGTGATGGGAAGGTTGAGGTGAGACTCCCCGCGGGCAAAGCGCCCGCGGACGTATTCCGCCTCGCGCGAAGCTGGGGATTTCAGGTGCGCGATGTAGTGCCGGTTCGACATCGACTCGAAGACGTGTTTATGGAAGCGCTGGCAAACGCCAAATCGGCAGAGAAGGGATAATCAGACTGATGCAGCATTTGCCGGTTGGCGCACTGTTAAAGCGCGCGTACGAAGGCACGCACAAATTCGCCGTCGAAGCGTGCCACATTGGTGGAGACGCGGCAGAACAGCTTGGCGCGTTTGCGGCGCGGCGTTGTGGGAAGTCCTGCCTTGTCATTTCCGATACGCACACGCATCCTGTGGGCAAACCTGCGTTGGTCGCGCTGCAGGACGCCGGGAAGATCGTGACCGAACACGTTTTTGCCGGCGCGCATCTTGATGCGACCGAAGAACTGGGCGATGAAGTCGCCACGCTTGGCGCGAATGCTGACTTTTTTGTCGCAGTCGGATCGGGGACGTTGTGCGATCTCGCAAAGCATGCGGGGCACAAGTTGTCGAAACCAGTGTTGTCATATGCGACTGCGGCATCGATGAACGGGTATACGTCCGGCATTACTGCCATCAAAGTGCGTGGGTTGAAGCGCACAGTGCCGTGCACGCCGGCGTTGGGTGTGTTCGCCGATCCCGCAGCAGTGGCGACTGCGCCGCCCCGCATGGCCGCGGCAGGAGTGGCCGACTACTTGTCCAAATGTTCTGCCGGGGCCGATTGGCGCGTTGCAAATTTTTTGCGTGGCGAATATTACGATGAGAACGCACTCCAGTTTTACGAGGGTGCGCTCGAACGGGTATTGGAGACGGCCGCGCTTGTCGGCGCGGGCGATCCCGAAGCCATTGCAGTTGCGTTGGAGGCCTTGCTGCTCTCGGGATTGTCGATGTTGGTCGCGGGGTCTTCCGCGCCTGCGTCCGGCGGGGAGCATCTGATATCGCACTTTATCGACATGAAGCAGGCAATATACGGCACGCCGAACGATCTGCACGGCGTGCAGGTCGGCGTAGCGACCGTACATTGCCTCGGCCTTTGGGAGCGCGTGCTCGCGCTTGATGCGAAGACGATAGATCCCGATGCGCTTGCAGCGGCCCAACCGTCCGACGACACCATTGTGAAGTGGGCCATCGAAGATTGGGGCGAAACAATCGGAAAGGAGGTCATCGCTCAATGGCGGCAGAAGGCACGAAGCAGAAATGCGATGCGCGACGAAATCGTGAAGTTTCGCGACAACATTGACAGCATTCGCGCTGCGGTGCAGAAAGACTTGCTTCCCGCAAGCACGGTCGCTGCCGCGATTCGCGCAGCAGGCGGGCCGACCACCCCCGAGGGGATGACTGCGCCATTGGAAACCTACGAGGCCGCACTCAAACGTGCCCGTTACATTCGCAATCGGTTTACCATTCTCGATCTCGCGGCGGAACTGGGCGTTTCGTAGCATGATCCATCCGCGCGCCACACAACGCCACCCTGACGTTGCCGAACATTACGACGACCTCAATCGGTGGTATCTCGAAATATGGGGTGAACACGTTCACCATGGTTTCTGGGAGACCGGCGCGGAATCAGTGGAACTCGCTGTCGTTCAGCTTACCCAGCGCGTCGCAAATGAGACCGGCATCAAAACCGGTTCGCGCGTTGTGGACATCGGTTGCGGTTACGGCGGCACTTCACGCTTGCTCGCGAACGGATACGGTGCGCAGGTTGTGGGGTTTACCTTGTCAAAGGCCCAGCATGAATACGCGCTGACGAAATCACCCGACCCTTCCAATCCTGATATTCGGCTGCAAGATTGGTTCGAAAACGAATTACCCGACGCATCGGTCGATGTTGCGATATCGATTGAAAGCTCTGAGCACATGGAAGATAAGCCGCGGTTCTTTAGCGAAGTATATCGCGTGCTGAAGCCCGGCGGGCGATTCGCGATATGTGCATGGCTTGCGCGCCCTTCGCCAAGGCCGTGGGAGGTGAACCATCTCCTCGAGCCGATTTGCAGGGAGGGTCGTTTGCCAAGCCTCGGCGACGAAAACGATTACCGCAACTGGTTCGCCGGTGCAGGATTTGCGAATGTCGCGTTTCAGGATTTTACGGTCAACGTGAAACGCACGTGGCCCATCATTATCT
>CALEZK010000174.1 GCA_937928585.1 uncultured bacterium
TTCTGCCTGTCTCGTGGGCTCGGAGATGTGTATAAGAGACAGATATTCGGTGGCCCCATTGCCGTGGTTTGCGGTCTTGGCGTCGCGTCATGGGTGTTTCTGCGTCATGGGAAACGGCTATTGGCCTCAGCCACGAACACTGTAACGGCGTAGCACGGAGATGTTCGCGAACGTTTAGCTTCACCTTCGCGTTGCGATCGGAAAAATTTGCATACCCAAGTGCGAGTAGTCCTTCTCCTCGGACTCGGAGTACAATGAAGTCGTATTGACTATTCGGAAAGTAAGGACACGTAGTATGCGTCCAACATCGAGAAATGAAGTTTTGCGCGCGACGACGCGCCGGCAGTTTTTTCGTGACTGCGGCGTGGGCGTGGGCAAGATCGCATTGGCGTCGCTCTTATGCCGTGGCGCCGTGGCGTCCGCGGCGAATCCGCTTGCGGTACGTCAACCCCACTTCGCGGCGAAGGCCAAGCGCGTCATTTATCTCTTCATGGCGGGCGCGCCGAGCCAACTCGACATGTTCGATTACAAACCGACGCTGGTCAAGTTTGACGGACAGCCGATTCCGCCGGAGATCGTGAAAGATCAGCGTTACGCGTTCATCCAGCGCGATGCCGGTTTGCTTGCCTCCCGTTTCAAGTTCGGACAGCATGGAGAGTCGGGAGCGGAGATCTCCGAGATCATGCCGCACCTCGCAAGCGTTGCGGACGATATCTGCATCATCAAATCGATGCACACGAGCCAGTTCAACCACGCACCCGCGCAGATCATGATGAACACGGGCTCGCCACAGTTGGGCCGTCCCAGCATGGGGTCCTGGGTGGCGTATGGCCTTGGCAGTGAGGCCGATGATCTGCCCGGTTTCGTGGTGCTCAGCACGGGGGAAGGGGTGAGCGGCGGCGTGCATTGCTGGGGCTGCGGGTTCATGCCCACGGTATATCAGGGTGTGCCGTTCCGCAGTTCGGGCGACGCGATTCTAAACGTTGCGAATCCGAAACTTGTCGACGCGAAGACACAGCGAGACTCACTCGATCTCATCAACGATCTCAATCGGCATTGCCTGAATGAAATTGGCGATCCCGAGATCGAAACGCGCATCAGCAACTACGAACTCGCCTATCGCATGCAGTCCAGCGCACCGGAACTCATGGACATTTCGAAAGAATCGCCGGATACGCTGGCGATGTATGGCGCGGAGCCGGGCAAGTCGTCCTTTGCGAACAATTGCCTGTTGGCGCGCCGCATGATCGAGCGCGGCGTGCGATTCGTCAATGTCTACCATGGCGGATGGGACCACCACGGCGATGTCGCAGGCGGCGTGCGCGCGCAGTGCGGCGTGACCGATCAGGCATGCGCGGCGCTATTGAAAGACCTCAAACAACGCGGCATGCTCGACGACACGCTCGTCATTTGGGGCGGCGAATTCGGGCGCACGCCAATGGTGGAACAGAGCGCGGCGCTTGGGCGCGCGCTGGGTCGCGACCATCATCCCCAGGCGTTTACGATGTGGCTTGCGGGCGCGGGCGTGAAGACCGGCCAAACGATTGGCGAAACCGATGATCTCGGATTTCACATCGCGAAGCGGCCCATCCACGTGCACGATTTGCAGGCGACAATACTTCATCTCCTCGGCATGGAGCACACGGAACTGACCTATCGCTTCAAGGGTCGAGACTTCCGATTGACGGACGTATCCGGACATATCGTGAACGAGATACTCGCGTGATGCCCGTCGAATCGCTTCCGGCATTCGCACCCATTCCATGTTAAGCGAAGCGATTGCGGCGCCGCTCCGCGCGATTCTCGCTTACTGCGATCACGGCCGCGCGCAAGAACACATCGAAGGTTTTTTCTACGACCTCCAGGGATTTACCCTTATGCTGCTTGCGGAGCATGGCCCGGGTCTCGGCGCGATCGTGGAGATTGGAAGTTTCAAGGGCAAGTCCACCTGCTGGCTCGCAAAAGGCGCGAAGGCAGCGCGGCGCGAGAAGGTTTTCGCGGTCGATCATTTCACGGGATCGCCCGAGCATCAGAAGGGCATGCCCATCGAAGACAAGGACATTGCCGCCTCCGGCAGCACGTTTGACGTGTTTCAACGAAACATTGCGTCCATGGGCGTTTCCGACTATGTCGTGCCCATCATCGCGAGTTCGGTGGAAGCGGTGAAAGCGTGGGAGAAGCCGGTCCGTCTGCTCTTCATCGATGCAGACCATTCCTACGAAGCATCAAAACTCGATTTCGATCTGTGGGCGCCATTCGTCATACCCGGCGGCCTCATCGCGTTGCATGACGTTGGTGAGTGGCCGGGGGTGACCGAGTTTTACGAAAACGAAGTGAAGCCGAATGCGTCATACCGGGAACTGATCAATGTCATGGGAATGGTTGTTGTGGAGAAGGTTAAGTGAGGGTGAAGGCCCTTGAAAGTCTCAAGGCGCTTAAGATTACGATGAAGATTACGATTACAAGGCGTCATGATAGGGAGAAAGCCGAGTCATGATTCGGGTTGGGCCGGCTGGGTGGGCCTACGACGATTGGAAGGGCATTGTGTATCCCCCCGGCATGCCGAAGTCGCTGCATCCTCTCGAATTCCTCTCCCAGTATTTCGACACCGTCGAGGTGAACTCCTCCTTCTATCGTCCGCCGAACGCTACGCATGCCGCGACGTGGGTACGGAAGGTAGCCGCGAACACGCAGTTCATGTTTACGTTCAAACTGTGGGAGCGCTTCACGCACCAGCGCGAATCCTGGGCAACCGCGCAAGAGATTCAACAGTACTGCGACGGCATTGCGCCCGTGGTGGACGCGAAGAAACTCGGCGCGGTGCTCGTGCAGTTCCCGTGGAGTTTCAAGCGAACGCCGGAGAATCGACAGTGGCTCGCGCGCGTGCTGGAGGCATTCGCGGCGTATCCTCTGGCGCTGGAGATTCGTCACGAATCGTGGAACATACCGGAGGTGTTCGAGCAACTTGCGCAACGCCGCGTGGCGTTCTGCAATATCGATCAGCCGCTGTTTCGCGATTCCCTCGGCGCTACCGATCGCGTGACCGCCCGCGTGGGGTATGTGCGTCTGCATGGTCGAAACGCGGCGGACTGGTTTCGCGCGGATGCCACGCGCGACGAGCGCTACAACTATCTGTACAGCAAGGGCGAGCTGGCCGCATGGCTGAACGTCATTGAGCGCATGCGAAAACTTGCGGATGACGTCTACGTCGTAACCAACAATCACTATGCAGGGCAGGCGATTGTGAATGCGCTGGAACTGCTTCATGAATTGGGTAAACCCGTGGGGGCGATACCCGAAAGCTTGTTGGACGCGTATCCGCGTCTGCGAGAACTGCAGCAGACTTGAGCAGTATTGACCGCCCTGCACCGTGTCCCTACAATGCCGGGGCTCAGGCTGGGCCGCGCGCGCACCCACTCACTCACATGCGCCGCAAGGGGGCGCTCTGAAAAAGCTCATCAAGTATCTTCGGTATTGCGTTGTGTTGTGTGTGTTGCTGGCCGTCGTGATCGGCGCAATGCTGGTGTATCTGGCCTACTCGCGGCAGCCCGAACTGAACGGCACTATCGCGCATGCATCGCTGCGCGCTCCGGTGCAACTCGTCCGCGATACCTGGGGTGTGCCTCACATTACCGCTGAGAACGAAACCGATGCCTACTTCGCGCTTGGCTATGCGCAAGCCCAGGATCGACTCTTTCAGATGGAACTGGCGCGTCGATTGGCGCAGGGGACGTTGTCGGAGATCCTCGGTCCGAAGCTGGTCAAGGTAGATTCGATCGTGCGCGCGTTTCGGCTGCGCAAGAAGTCTGAAGCGAACTACGCGAATATGGAGAAGACTTTTCCCGAGTTGAAAGCGGTATGCGATGCGTATGTCGCCGGAATCAACCATCGATTGGAGCGGGAGGCGCTTCCCTTTGAATTCGCGGTGCTGGCGATTCCTGCGCGTCCCTTTACGCCGGTGGATTGTTTGTCCATTGGCGCACTCTTGCCGATAACTTTCTCCGATGGACTCCGCGGCGATTCCCTCTCTACCATGCTCAAGGCAAAACATCCGACGCTAGATATTGACGCACTCTTTCCCGGGTACGGCAACGAAACTCCGGTTACGGTGATGGAATCATTGGAAGAAGCGCAGGGCCTGCTTGCCGCGGCAAACGATGCCGCAACGGCAGCGCAAACGCATGCGCCACGCGATGTCCAGGGATTGCAGGCGCTGCTTGCCTGCCTTCAACCCATCTCCGACCTTTTCGGGCCGGCGTTGGGGAGCAACTCTTGGGTGATTGCGCCCGAGCGAACAAAAAGCGGCAAACCCATACTTGCGAACGATCCGCATATCGGTTTCACCAATCCCAGCGTGTGGTACGAAGCGCATCTGAAGTTTGCCGCGTTCGAGAGTTATGGGTTTCACCTGCCGCTTATTCCGTTTCCACTGATCGCCCACAACGAACATCACGCGTGGTCCTTGACCATGTTTGCGAACGATGACGTGGATCTGTTTCTCGAAACGTTTGATAAAGAGAATCCCAACCGCGTGAAGTACAAAGGCGAATGGGTGGACGTCACCGTCGAGCGCGAGACCATTCCCGTGCGCTTCGGCGATCCGGTGGAAATTGACGTGCGCCTCACGCCGCACGGGCCTGTCATCACCGATTTTCTAAGGGCGGTCGTTGGGTATGAGGGGCCGGACGTTTCGCTCTCGTGGGTGTGGCAGCACGTCGAATACACGGACATGGGCGCGTTCTACAAGATGGGGCATGCGGCGGACTACGATGCATTCGCCGCGGCCATGCCGCTCATCACGTCGCCGGGCCTGAACGTATCGTATGCGGACTCCGCGGGCAACATCGCGTGGTGGGCGGCGGGAACGCTTCCCGTGCGTCCGCCGCATGTGAACCCCAAGCAATTGCTCGACGGTGGAAGCGGCAAGGACGAAGTACTCGGATATGTGCCGTTCGCATTGAACCCGCACCTGAAGAATCCAGCTTCCGGATACATCGTTACCGCGAATAATATGTCGACCGTCAAGCCGGTGGGTGACTTGCCGCAGCTACAGGGTTACTGGCAGCCCACGGATCGGGCGGGTCGTATCGAAGAACTGATTGAACCGCGCAGCGACTGGACCATAGACGATCTAAGGGCAGTGCAGTTCGATGATACCGGTCGCGCAACCCCGCAGGTCGTGAGCGCAATCACCGGGGCGTTGGCCAAGGCATCGACATCGATAGGAGATCGTGAGCAAGAGGCGTTGGAGTTACTCTCGGCCTGGGATTTTCGCCACGACGCCGATTCGCAGGGCGCAGCGGTGTATCAGGTGCTCACCGATTTCATTCTCACGAACGCGCTTCGCGACGAGATGGGCCCGGGCCTGTTCAAGACCTACGGCACACTCGCGGATCACTGGAATTTCTTCAAACGATTTATCGGGGATGATGCATCGCGTTTCTGGGACGACGTGTCTACCTCCAATTCTGAAACGCGCGAACAGATCATCGCCCGGTCGCTGACGGATACCGTCACGCATTTGGACGCGAAACTCGGCCGCGATACCGCGGCATGGAAATGGGGCGCGCTGCATACCATGGAGTTCAAGCATCCATTTGGGTATTTGCCGGGTCTGGGCGGCATTTTCAACGTGGGACCGTTCCCCGCCAGCGGCGGCGCGCAATTGGTGAACAACATGCTGTATCACCTGGGCGCGCAGAATTTCAGCGTTATCGCGGGGCCCAGCACGCGCCGGCTAATCGATTTTGCGGAACCAACGAACGCGCTCGTCATATTGCCGACAGGCAATTCGGGCAACTTCATGAGCCCGAATTATGGAGACCAGGCGCCGCTCTTCATGCGCGGAGAATATCGTACCGCGTGGCTCACGCCGGAGCAGATCAAGCAGCATCAGAGCAGCGCGTTGACCTTTAAGCCCAATTAGTCAGTACGCCTTGCTCCGAACGCGCAAGATCCGGATTTTGTTATACGTTTGCCGCGTGCGCTCCTGCATGTGCTGCCGCGACTACTTCGCCAAGGTGAATTTCATATAGTCGATGTCGCCGATGCCGCCGGAATCGCCATTGGTGTCCATGACCATTTTCAGGACCCGCTCGCCCGCCTTCAGGTTGACGTTGTCCGCGCGAATCATTTCCAGTTTGGTCCATGCGCCGGTGTCGGGAATCTGGAGCGGACCGCTCACGTCCTTGCCATCGACCTCGAGGTGAAAGATGCCGCCTTTCTTCTGAGAGGCAACCGGAAATTCGACGCTGTATGTGCCAGACTTTTCGATCTTCACGGTATAGGCAACCCACTCGCCCGCGCGGATCCATCCGATGCCGAAGCCGTTCGATGCATCGGGGCGCTGCTCGATATCCACTTGCGTGACGCCGCGATAATCCGCGCCGTGATTCACTTCATCCACATCGTAATAGGCTTCGCCCGGCTTTCCCTCGTTGTAATGCTCCGCTTCGATCAAACCAGGAATGGCCTGGGGTTTCCCGCCGTACGGCGTGCCATGCGCGGATGGTGACGCGCTGGACCCGCACGTGATGCAACCGGACAGTGTCAGTAACAGCGAAAGGGCGGTGGCAACGGATCGAAACATGAGATAGACCTCCTGAAATAACAACGATGCAAATTATTGGGGGAGTATTGGTCGGGATTCTACTCGAAATTCGCCAGCAGGTACAGGTTTGGCGGGCTAGTCCGCATTTCTCACCGCATCAAACTTTCATGGTTCAGTTTGATGAACATCAAGCGGTGAGAAATGCTTACGAGAAAACCCAGAGGTTCACTGGTGAGGATTTTTCACACGCACAATGTGTAGTTAGGAACTACTCATTGAGCCCTCATAAACTGCTGTCTTCTCTTTGGTTATCGGATTCATGGTATGTGCGTGTGCAAAATCTGGACTAGAGCAACCGAAGCCGAATATGCGACACTATACGGCCCCAACGAGTTGCAAGGCCGTGCTGCGCCCGGTGCGCATGCGCGGACCTTTAGCGGGGCATCACGAGCGACAGGTCAGGAGCGTTATGAGCAGCGTAGTGTATTCGCCGGAGCCGGTCAGCGGTTTTCCGGAGTGGTTGCCGGAAGTACGGCTGATTGAATTGCAGTGGATTGACGAAATTCGCCGCACGTTTGAATCGTACGGGTTTTGTTCTGTCGAAACCCCTTCGGTAGAAGACCTGCGCGCGCTGCTGGCCAAGGGCGAGACCGACAAAGAAATCTACACGTTGACCCGCTTGCAGGCCGACGAAAGCGACGGGGGAGAGGCGCGGCTGGGCCTTCACTATGACCTTACGGTGCCGTTGGCGCGCTATGTGGCGCAGCACTACAACGACCTCGTGTTTCCGTTTAAGCGCTATCAGATTCAGCGCGTCTGGCGCGGCGAGCGCCCGCAGGAAGGGCGCTTTCGCGAGTTCTACCAGTGCGACATTGACGTCATCAATAACGAAAACGTGCCGCTGTACTTCGACGCGGAGATGCCCGCGATCATTCATGGCGTGCTTGGGAAGCTGGGCGTCGGCGAGTTTGTGATTGGCCTGTCGAACAGAAAAATTCTTCAAGGTTTTTACGCGGGACTCGGAATCGAAGATATTGCCGGAGCGATTCGCATTGCGGATAAACTCGACAAGATCGGCCCGGGCGGCGTGCTCAAGCAGTTGCAGGAACTTCAGAACCTGTCTGCCGCTATGGCGGAGAAGTGCCTTGCCTTGGCGGGGATTCGTACAAGTGACGCATCCTTCGCGGAGAAGGTACGCGCATTGGGCGTGACGAATCCCGCACTGGACGAAGGCCTGTCCGAACTGACCTATGTCGTCGAATCGCTGCGTGCCTTGGGCATCACCGGGATTTCTGCGGACATGTCGATTGCGCGCGGCTTCGATTACTACACGGGTACCGTATACGAAGGGCGGCTCACCGAATTCCCGAAGCTGGGCGCTGTTTTCTCCGGCGGACGTTACGACAATCTCGCGGGGTCCTACATTCGAAAGAATCTGCCGGGCGTCGGGATATCAATTGGGCTAACGCGTCTGTTTTCCAAGTTTGTTACCGAGGGGCGCGTGACGTCCCCGCGCAAATGCCCAACGGATGTGCTCGTCGTGATTCCCAACGACGCGCAACGCGAAGTCGCCTCGCAGACCGCGCAAATCCTGCGCGGGCGGGGATACAAAGTCGAACTCTATCACGCGGCCGACAAACTCAAGAACCAGCTACGTTACGCATCGCGCAAGGGGATTCCATATGTATGGTTTCCGCCCTTTGAAGAAGGTCTGCCGCACGAGGTCAAGAACATGATCTCGGGGGAGCAGGGACACGCCGAGCCGAATGCCTGGATCGCCTAGGCGCCCTCCAGATCGAAAGTCTAAGTCCTGTAGACAGAGAATTCCTTCGTTTGGCAGCGGCAGCCGGTTTGCAACAAAAACCGTGTATCTGCTAACCTCTTCGTCTCTGTGGCGGTAGTAGCTCAGTTGGTTAGAGCACCGGATTGTGGTTCCGGGGGTCGCGGGTTCAAGTCCCGTCTACCGCCCCATTTCCTACCAATTTTCATATGGACTTTGGGGTCAACAAAGGCGCTGACGCGGCTATTGGCTATTTCGCGTTGACGAAGTGGCCCTGAACGCCCGGCAGTCCGTCCGACACACTCTTGTTCTCGGGTTCGAATTCATCGTAGAACGCCTTGACGAGAATGCAGGGGCGGCCCGAATTGGATTCGCAGAATTCTTTGCCTCTGCGCTTTGCCTTGCCCTTCTTCGAGTACCGGTAGCTGTGCGAAACGTAGCTGTTGTCATCTGCGCGGTAAACCGCAGACCAGCCCGGGCCATTTACGGCTGTAAAGGCTTCTACTCCAGGGTCACCGCCGTTTTGTACGCATTTTGCTTCCGCTTTGTCGGCGGCTTTTGCCTTTGTACTCGCCACGCCCCAGCCGACGGCGAAGGGTTCGAAATCGTTTGCGACCGAAGATGCTGCGCGCGCATTGTCCGACCAGACTCCGCCCGACACTGCCAGCGCGATTATTACAATAGAGCTCACGACGATCTTGCGCATGGTAAATCCCCTTCTACTTTGCCAAACCTTGCACCTGACTCGCAGTTTAACATAGAAAAAGGCGAAATTCGTTGCAACCTTTTAGTGTGGAGGGGCATAATAAACTCTTGGCACATGCGCGTCGGGCGGGTATGAGACTGGAGATTTCCCAATGCTGCTTTCCAATGGCTGTATGGTATTGTGCCGCATGCGCTTACGTGCGGTCGTCGGCCTGTTGTTGTTGCTTGGGGCATGTTTCGTGCCCGCAGCCGTGGCGCAGGATCCGCCGACACCTCCTCCCGCGGAGTCCTCGTCTCCAGCCGCTACAGAAGAGGCCAGCCCCGCAACCGCGGGAAGTCCCATCCCCGGCGTGGCCCCCGGACAATATGCGCCACTTACCCTTTGGGACATGATCAAGTCTGGCGGCCCGGTGATGCTCGTCATTGTGCTATTGAGCGTGATCGCGGTGGTTATGAGCGTATATTTGCTGATAACCGTAACGCCAAGTCGCGAGGTGCCCATTCAGTTTGTGAAACGCGCGCAGGCGCAGATTCGCTCGGGTGACCTGCGTGGCGCGTATCAGATGTGTGAAGATCGCGACGAGTTTATTGCCAACGTGCTCCGCGCCGGATTGAAGCGACACGGGCATGATCGCTATGTCATTCAGGAAGCGATGGAGAGCGAAGGCGAGCGCGGCGCGACGGCGCTCTGGCAAAGGATTTCCTATCTCAACAACATCGGCAACATCGCGCCCTTGCTGGGGCTGCTTGGAACGGTAACGGGCATGATCGGCGCGTTCAGCGCGATTGCCTTCAATGATTCGCAGTCCAAAAGCATCGTCATGGCCTACTACGTAGCGCAGGCGATGGTTACGACCGCAGGTGGCCTTATCGTGGCGATTCCCTGTTATCTTGTCTACTACTATCTGCGCGGTCGCGTTATCAAAATCGTCGCGGAAGTCGAGGCACAGGCGGTGGAGTTTATCGAACTGGTCACTGGAAAGGCGCAGGAATGAAGTTCGGGCGCAATCCATTCCAGGAAGAGGAGCAGCTCCAGTTGGCGCCCCTCATCGATATCGTTTTCATCACGCTCGTATTTTTTGTCACGACGACCGTGTACAACTCGCTTGAAAGCGAGGTGGACGTGACATTGCCGACCGCGAACTCGGCAGTGGCAATGGAACGAACGCGGGGCGAGATATTCATCAATCTCCGAAAAGACGGCACGATCGTGTTGAACAACCGCACCGTGACGATTGACGAATTGCAGGACATTCTCGACCGGGTGGCGGAGAATTTCCCCGGTGGCGCGGTCATTATTCGTGGTGATCGAGACGCACTGCTCGGTAATGCGGTGGCCGTTTTGAACTGTTGCCGCAATGCGGACATTCAGAACGTTTCTTTTGCAGCCTATACGGAAGAGCCTTCTGAGTCGCCCGGATAGCGGCGCTTCGTATCGGTATTGGATTGCGAGAATCTTCA
This sequence comes from uncultured bacterium, assembly GCA_937928585.1. Lineage (GTDB taxonomy): Bacteria > Hydrogenedentota > Hydrogenedentia > Hydrogenedentales > SLHB01 > JABWCD01. Next base: position 10,497 of record CALEZK010000174.1, read on the forward strand.
CATGACGTTATCACTGAGAACAACCGTCGCGCTGCTTGTGATCGCGGTTGCGCCATGCGTGGTCGCTGTTGGTGAAGACGACCCGGATCAAACCCAGATCGATTTTGCGAACAGTCTGTTTCGCAGTGCGTACTTTGATCTGGCCGCGGACGAGTATCGCAAGTATCTCGATACCTTTCCCGAGGGAAAGTATCTGAATGAGGCTCTGTATCGCCTCGGCGAGAGTGAATACAGCGCCGGCAAGTATGAACCCGCGCTCGAAGCCTTCGATAAGTTGCTCGGCACGCGGCCGGACTCACCCGATCGCGCGCGCGCCACGCTGCGCAAAGGCGAGTTGTTATATCGGCTCAAGCGGCCCGACGAAGCCGCCCCCGTACTGCATCCGCTGACTGCGCCGGAGACACCGGAGGATGTGCGCGCGGGCGCGCTCTATTATCTCGGCAAGCTTGAGTACGACCGCGGGAATTACGACGCGGCGTTGAACAGTTTCAAATCGCTCGTGGACTCCCTGCCCGAGCATCCGTTGTCACCCTATTCGCGATACCAGTTAGCGTTGGCGCACATGGCCAAGAAAGAAGGCGAGAGCGCGGCGATTCAGTTTTCCGCGGTGGCCGACAGCCAGGCCGATGAGAAACTGCGCGTTGAATGCGGCTTTCGCGCCGCGGAGGCCTATGATTCGATCGGATGGTTTGAGGCGGCAGAATCGCGCTACAAGCAGGTGCAGACGCAGTTTCCCGAGTCCGCGTATGCGGAACGGGCCGCATACGGCGTAGCCTGGGCGCAGTATCACGCGGGGAAAACGGCTGATGCGGCGGCATCCGCCGCACAATATCTCGAGAAATATCCGCAAGGGCAGAACGTCATTGGGATTCGCTATCTCCAGAGCAATTGCGCGCAACAGGAGAAAGACTACGATAACGCCATCGCGATGTATCGGAAGCTGCGGGCGGACCATCCGGATTCCCCCTTCGCTGCGCGCGCGCAATACAAGATCGCATGGACACTGTTCCTCTCCGGAAAAGTGGAAGAAGCGAAACAGGAAGTATCCGCCTTTATCGACACCTATCAGGACGCCGCGCTGATTGGCGATGCAGCTTTCCTGCGCGGCACGATTCTCCTGTCCGAGCAAAAATATGAAGACGCCTACCAACAATTCCGCATAGTTGCCGAGCAATACGTGCAAAGCGAGTTTGCGCCGGAGGCGATGTACAAGATGGGCGAATGCCTGGCGCAGCTTAACCGCACGGACGAAGCGGCGAACGTATTCGCGACCTTCGCGACAACGTACCCCGCGCATGCACTCGTGCAGGAGGCGATTCTGCGCGTGGGCGATGCCAAGTTCCTGGGAGCGAAATTCTCCGATGCCATCGCCGAGTACAAACGGGTGTTGGAAAACGCTCCGGATCCGGTCAAGGAAGAGCTTACGCTGTATCGCCTTGCGGTGTCGTATCACAACATGCAGGACTTCAAGTCCAGCGCTGAAACATTCACCACGCTCTTGACCAAGTTTCCGCAGACCGGTCACGCCGCGGAAGCGCAGGTGCGAATCGGGTACTTTTATCTCGGAGACGGCAAGGATCCCGTTCGGGCAATCGAATCGTTTCAGAAAGCCTTGGAGCTTGCCGGCACGGGCGAATTTGCCGGGCGCGCCACGCTGGGCCTTGCGCAGGCGCGTTACCAGACGAAAGATTTTGACGGTGCGGCCGATTCGTTTCTGAAAGTGGTCGCGGCGTTTCCCGCGGTAAAGCTGAACGAGCAGACATACGCGTGGGCAGGCGAGCACTTGTTTGGTCAGAAAAAGTGGGAACAGGCTGCATCGATGTATTCGGCGTTGTTGACTGCCATCCCCGACTATCCGACGCCCGAGCGCGTGAAATTTCGCATAGCGGAATGCAGCGATCAGGCAGGCGAAGGGGACAAGGCCATCGAGTTGTATCAGGCGGTAGTGGATGCCGCACCCTTAAGCAGTTCGGCGGTCGAAGCCAAATTCAGGATGGCGAAGATATTCGAGTCCAAGAAGGACGTCGACAAGGCGCTCGCGTTTTACGAGCAAGCCGCGACCACCAATACAGGCGACACGGCCGCCGCGGCGCGCTTCCGCATTGCGGAGCTTCTGGAGGGCAAAGAGGATTTTGGCGGTGCCGCAAAGAGCTATCTGCAGCTTCACCTTATGTTCCTGGATCCCGAGCGCGGTCCCGAGTCGTTGTGGCGTGCGGGCCAGTGTTTCGAAAAGGCGAGTGATGGGGTGAATGCAAAGCGCGCCTATGAGGATCTGGCGAAGTCCTATCCGGATGCCGAACAGGCCGCCAAAGCGAAGTCGCGATTGGCTGAGATGGGGTGAGCCATGCAACCAATCGGGCGCAGAGCGATCCTTGCCGCGAGTGTAGCGATTTCGATACTGCTCCACGTTGCGATCATCGCCGCGTCTCCGTCGTTTCTGCTCATCGGACGAAGCGGCCCGCGAGAGATTTTGCCGGAGCGAATGCGGGTCCGGCTGCTGGACGCTTCCGAGCTTGAACGTTTTCAGGCCCCACCCGGCGAACCGGGAAAGGGACTCGCGACACGACCGGGAACAATTTCCGATCTGCTCGAGTCGGAACGCGAGCAAATCATACCGACCGAGAATGCGCTTACCCAGCAGGTAGACGTGCCGGGGTTGGACCGACGCATTGCGGATGATTCCATTGCCATGCTCCAACCCGATGCCCTCGACACCGGCGTCGAACAGCATGTGGATGCGCGCATCGTAGAGATCTCGCAGGAAGCCGCGCGCCAGAACATTCAAATCGAGCGCAGACTTGTAGCGCCGAGCAGCACGCGCATCCTGCCGGATGGGGCTACGCCCGTGCTGCGCGGCGCGGCGGACTCGGCTACGGACGAACTGCTGATGATCGATCCGCTCGGCATCGGCGTTGCGGGTGGCGGTGCCAGCGCTCCCGGTTCGGAATCGATGAATACGCCCGATCCCCTGAATCCCGGCCGCGAAGCGCCCATGCCGGAGGAGTCTTCAGACGTGTTGCGCGGGTTGCCAGACCTCCCCATCGAGAAAGTGGTCGCGCGCGCGCCCATCGTGCGATCGATTACCGAGAACACGCGATTCGATTTCATCGACGACACGGTGTCCATGCAGTTGGCGACCTATGTGCCGCCGGGCGAGCGTGAAGGGTATTTTCGCCTGCAGATCGTTCCCAAGGAAGGGGAGGCGCTGACGCCGCTGCCGAAGGATGTCACTTTTGTGATAGACGCGTCGAACAGCATCCTGCAACGCAAGCTGGACCAGACGGTGCGCGGCGTGCAGCGCAGTGTCGCCGAACTTCGCGAAGCAGATCGTTTTAACATTGTGTTGTTCCGCGATACGCCAACCTTCTTTCAGCAGGAACTCGCACCTGCCACCGCGCAGAACAAAGCCGCGGCGGCGGACTTCCTCAAGGGCGTGCAGTCGCGCGGGGAAACGAATGTATACGAAGGCATCAGGCCCGTCATTCAGCAAACAGCCCGTGAAGGAATCCCCGGGATTATCTTTGTGATTTCAGACGGAAAACCCACGACGGGAATTCGCGATGGACGCACGCTGATCAATGCGCTTACGGACGAGAACGCGTCGCGACACAGTATTTATGCGTTTGCCGGGGGGCGCACGGTGAATCAGCATTTACTCGATTTGCTGGCGTATCGGAACAAAGGCGAGTCGTCTGTAGCGCCGCAGATCGAGAATATGAACCGTGAGTTGCCTGGGTTCTTCTCCCGGTTGCATGATCCGATTCTCGTGAGTTGCGAGGCGGACTTCGGGCGCATCAACGACACGAACGTGTTCCCAAAACAAATTCCTGATTTCTACCGCGGGCAGGTTGTGACGGTTTATGGCCGGTTCGATCCGAAAAAGGATCGGGAGTTCGCCATGCGACTGACCGGTCAGGCACAGGATCGCAAGAAGGAAGTGGTGTTCCGGGCGGACCTTTCCAAGGCCTCGAAGGGAGATGAGGACATTGCGCGAAACTGGGCGTTTCGCAAGGTTTACTATCTGATTGGGGAAGCCACAAGCGTGGGCGAAACGCCCGAGCTGCTGGCGCAGATTCGCGCGCTGGCGGCCGAATACAATATTCGCACCAGCTACGACCAGTAGCGCGCAATTGGCCGGCGCCGGTACAAACCTTATGTACTCTCGCGACGTCTAATGGCCAGCAATCACATGCCACCAGCGCAACATGACAAGCCGCTGTTCATTGCATCACATTGGATTCGCGCGATAGATGCGCGCGATGCAGAGGTCATGCGCGCCCTCGCCATCGCCTACGGAGATAGCAGCCTCGTATCCGACCGTTTGCCCTTGCTGTACGCGGTATTGACGGATTTCCTGGCCCGCTTTGGAGACATGCCCGTGCGCATTCTGCGGTGCCCGGGCCGCATTAACTTGCGCGGCATGCACGTGGATACGCACGGTGGGTTTATCAATTTGATGACGCACCAGCGCGAGGCCGTCATCGTGTCCGCGATCACGTCAAAGAACGAGTCGGTCGTCGCCAATATCAATCCCGGTTTTCCCGACGTTCAAATCGCTATCAGTCCATGGCGCGAGGAACTTGCGGCGAGTGATTCCTGGGGCGCGTTCATCGCAGGGGATGGGGCACGCGACCGTGTATCGATGAGACGGGGGGAATGGTCCAACTATGTCGAGGGAGCCATGCTCCGCGCGCAGTATGAGTGGCCGGAAGTGCAGGTCCCCGGTCTCTGCGCGATGGTGGGAAGCGACATACCGAGCGGTGCTTCCTTGAGTTCTTCGACGGCGATTTCACTCGCGATGTTTATGACTGCAGCAAGCTGGATGGGGTGTGAAGGGGGTATTCTGACGCATATACGCGCCGCACAGGATATCGAATGGTTCGCGGGTGCGCGCATTGGCACGAGCGATCAATCCGGCATGTTGCTGCCGCGCGCGAATCAACTGGTCAACTTTGCGCCGCCACTGGAAGCGGAAGCACCACGAACAACCTTTTTCCCAGACGATCTTCGCGTGCTCGTAATCGATTCACATACGAAGCGAAACCTGAGCGGCGCGGAACAATTGAACTACACGCGTAACCGCTTTGCCTATTCCATAGCGTTGGAGATTCTCAGGCACGAGATGGTAAATGAAGGCGTCGCGCCGGATGTTGTTGCCGCCATGACGCGCCTCTCCGACTTTTCCAACATGCGGATGGCACCCTTTGGCGGCGCGGCGACACTATGCCGGTGGTTGCTGCGCGTGCCTGAATCGGTGTCGATCGAAACACTTCGGCAACGCTATCCGACGGATCTAGTAGATGCCGCTTATGAAACGTATTTCGGTCCGTTACCGGAACTGGAGCGCCCGGTATCGTTCGACATACGTGGTCCGTTGTTGTTTGGCATCGCCGAATCCGAACGGGCCCGTGAGTTTTTCGACGCAATATCGCGCGGCGATGGCATGCGCGCGGGAACACTCATGTCCAACGGACACGATGGCGACCGGCGATTCGACGGGAAAGGCGAGCCATTCGAGGTCGATCGCGCCTACGCGAAATTGCACGCGCTGGCGGAAACGGGCGGCAGCATTGAAGATCTACCCGGGGTCTATGGCGCCAGCAGTCGCGCATTGGACGCGCTCGTGGATTGCGCCATGTCCGCCGGGGCGCTCGGTGCATCGCTTACCGGTGCGGGAATTGCCGGCACGGCACTCGCCCTTTGCAACGCGGAACGCGCTGATGCGGTTGCAACATCGCTGCGCCGATTCATTGGGTCGCCGAAGTATGCCGAAATAGTGCCGCGAGCCGCTTCGCTTGCGCCTGTACTTGTCGAAGGTAGCGTGGTGGAAAATCGTGCGGTAGCCGGGGCCTGCGAGATCTGTCCGCGGTAAGGCGCCGCGCGATTACGGCTCCTTTTGCGTCGATTGAAAATCGTTGTCGTGCACATTGCAGGTGCTGATGCGATCCTGGTTGCGGTTGTTGTAGTTCATCGCGGTTGGCACGTTGTAGACGCGATTGCCGCGCACCTCGATGAATCCGCTGCCCTCGTCCAGGTAAATGCCGCCCGGCCACCCTGGGTTGTCGTGTATATGATTGCCTTCGATAATAGTACCGGGCATGTTGCCGAGCGTGTAGATGCCGCCGCCATCGAGTCTCTTCTGCATGACATGATGAATGTAATTTCCGGCGATCCTGTTGTTGCGTGCCGGCGTTGGCGCGTCAAAGATATACGGGATTGGATAGGTTGATCCGCCGGCGTCTTCCTCGCCCCAGCCCCACCCAATGGAAATGCCCGTATACGGCAGGTCGTAAATCGTATTGGCCGTGATTGCGGTGTCTTGCACATACCCTGCGAAAACGCCGATGCTGTCCTCAAACTCGACGCCGATATCGCGAATGGTGCATGAATCCACGCGTATGTTGCGTACAATGAGCCGATCATCCTTCGGATGATGCGCGTCCGCGATGACATCGCCGATCTGAATCCCGCTGCCGGAGATATCGTGAAGCTCGCAGGACTGAAGGCTGCTGTCCTGCACACCGAGTCCGAAATCGACGCCCGCGCCGCCCAGGCGTGTAAAGGTGCAATTCTTGAATGTAATGTTGCGCGCGTGCTGTACGCGAATCGCTCCGGGACTCTTTCTGTATTCGTTGTGAATGTTCACAAGATAGCCGTCCCGTTCATAGAGGTTATCGGGAACGATGGTAAAGTTTGCCTGCATATCGGCAAGTCCACGCGTGTTCACGTCGAGCCATGCCGCATCCGCAAATGTAATGCCCTCGAAGCGGATATTTTTTGCCGGAGCATCCAGATCGCCGGTGATTTCCAGAAGTGTCTCGATCGCAGGAACCACGGCCGTCGCGCTTGCCATCTCCTCGCCCTCACGCGGCATGTAGTGCAGCGTCTGCGTGGGTCGGTCAAAATACCATTCGCCGGGTTCGTCCAGCAGTTCAAGCGCGTTCTCGATGTAAGCGGGGACCTTTGCCTGAACGCCTTCCTTTCGCGCCATGAGCAAAAACCAAGGCTGGAGCATGCGGATGCGGGCCGTATCGCCGTCCGCGGTTATTGACTGCACCTTGCCTATCATGTGCGACCAGGAATTGTGAAAACCCAGCTCCATATCGGCGTGGTTCTTCCAGGTTGCCATTGCGACGTTGGGCGTTGTGAACCCGGAGTCGCTGTCGATTCGTTTGGGATCGCCATACAACACCGCGCCTTCCGGGAAGGGACCGCGCGCGCGCTGCGCGCGAACGCCGTTAACGAACAGGTGGCGCATATCTGGAAGCGACACTTGGACGGTCCAGAGGCCGGTGTTGCTCTGGGCCCACCCTGAAATTCGGATGCCGCCGCTAATCACCGGCTTGGCGCCAGCGGCCGCGCGGAATACGACGCTATGACTATCGGAGCCACCATCGCCGGAGCCGAATCGCAGTGGGGCATCGAGCGTTATCGTGCCGTCGGCGATTTCAACTATCAGGTCCTCGGAAAGGTTAGTGTTCTTAGCGCGGATTTCTTGAGAGAGCCTACTAATCCAAGTCTTTCCGTCAGGCCCCGCAAGTGTATTCGGATCGATCCTTATCGGTTCTGCTGCATGGGCAGTGGCTACGGGGATCAACGCAAGAGCGCAGAATAACGGAATGAATTTGTGCATGGTTACTTCCGGTGGCGTTAGAAAAGCTTGATGACGATTATTTGGAAAGCATCACACGATCTTCATTCAGCACCGCGCCATCAACGCTGTGATGCCGCGCGATTAAGACAGGAACATCGTCCTCCCGTTCAACGGTAATAGATAGAAATCCGCCAATCACGTTCAGATACTCGTGCTGGGAGCGCTTCTCGTCTTTCGGCCATCCACCCGCGTGCGCGTCGCTCGCCGCGCCGCACGAGTATTCGCGCAGCCCCGTCACGGGATCGACAGAGACGTACTGCCAATGCCGGTCGCCGCACGCGACAACCATGTTCTTCTGCTCCGCCATAAATGCGCGGATCTCTTCGCCCTCATACTGAAATCCCGCGTTTGCGTGGTTGTCATTCTTTGCCGAGCGGTCTGGCCCCACTACAGGCGTTGGGCTAATCAATACGCGAAACGTTGCGTCCGACTCCGCGACCGTCTTTTTGAACCAGGCTTTCTGCGCTGCGCCCCAGATGGTCTTGCCCGGGCCATCGGGTTCATCGTTTGGCGTCCGATAGTCGCGTCCTTCCACCATCCAGATTTGAAGATCCTTACCCCATCGAAAGGTGCGATACGTTTTTTCGGACATCGGCACTTGTTCCAGAAAGATGCCGAGGCCTTGCTGGAAAGTGAACTCGCCCATGAACGGAGACTTCATCGCCGGCCAGCAATCGTTCATCCACGTATCGTGATCGTCCTTCATGAAATACGCCGGGACCTGACGGTGAAAGTCAACGTTGGTCGGCAAGCTGTACATGCGTTCCCAATGCCACCGCGCGAGGTCCTCCGTCTTGGCGAGGTTGTCGTAATACAGAATGTCGCCGGTGTGAACCATGAATGCGGGTTTCAACTTCAGCATTGCGGGGTACATGCGAAAACCGGTGAGCGCGTCGCGGTCGTTGTACTCCTGGCAGGAAACAACCGTAAAGGTAACGGATGCGGGCTCCGCGGCCGTTGGTGCTGTTGTAAATTCGCCGAGAACCTCGCTGGTTTCCTGTTGGCCGCCCACGGCGCGAGAAGCGACGCGCAAAAAGTAGCGCGTTGCGGGTTTAAGATTGGTTAATGTGACGTGACGGGTGAAGTCCCGATTTGGATCCACCGGAAGCCACTCTGTTGATATCCAAGAATCGCTGTCTTTTGCGCGATGGCTAACACGCACTTCGCCCGCGGCCCCGGGAACTGCGCCTTCCAACGTATCAACCGTCGCGCCATTGGGAAGCGTCACAATCGGAACAGCGGTCGCGCGCGGCCCTGTTTCTTCGCGCAATTCGCCTGTGTCCGCATCCTTATATTTCACCTCCGGCACCGGCGCGTCAGGTCCTACGCGGGTCGCGGATTGCGTCAGGCGCGTCCAAATGATCGCGGAAGTCGTTGTAACCTCCCCAATTTTTATCCCCGTCGCCTGATGCGGGCCCACATCCTCGGCTGTGGCGCCTGTTGCCGCGGCGAGAATGATCGCGGCAGCAGAAAAGAAACATACGAAGCGCATTCAACGGCCCTCACTCGTTTATAGAAGGTTACCAAAACTCCAGTCTACACTTTTGCGCCAACCTCGCCCGCCCACTGCGTCCAATCCGCCAACATGCGATCCGCGCGACGACCCTCCTTGTCTGCAAGATTGGTCAGTTCGGTGCGGTCGGCCTCCAGATCGTAAAGTTCCCATTCCGCACGGGCCGGCGCGACCAATTTCCATTTGCCTGACCGAATGGCCTTATTGCCGTTGTGTTCCCAGAACACAGGCACAGTCTGCGCGCGTTTTTTTCCATCGAGAATTGGCGCGAAACTGCTGCCTGGCAAACGCGGAATTCTATTGCCATAGAACGCTTCAGGGTAAGTGACCCCCGCGATATCGAGGCAAGTCGGCATGATGTCGTTGATGTGCGCGAACTGATGCGTAAGCGATCCAGGTTTCGCGATATGGCCCGGCCAGTGGACGATGAAGGGCGTCGCGATTCCCCCTTCATGTGTCCAATGTTTGAACATGCGGAACGGCGTGTTGCTCGCGTTCGCCCAGGGGCGTTGGTACGCCAGGAAGGAACCGCGCTCGCCCGCCTGCTTCCCGGCGATGTGTAAATTGCGGGCTTCAACCGATTCGTGGCATCCGCCATTGTCGGATAGGAACACGACCATGGTGTTGTCTTCGCCGCCGGATTTCTTCACCGCATCAAGCACCCGACCAACTCCCTGATCCATGCGATCAACCATTGCCGCATACACTGCCATGCGCAGGTCGCGCTCTTCCTTATCCGAAACGGACTCCCACGCCGCAGCTTCCGGGTCGCGCGGCGACAATTTCCATTTTGGATCGATGATGCCGAGTTCAAGTTGTCGCGCGTAGCGCTCCTCGCGAAGGACGTCCCAGCCTTTCATATACGACCCGCGATACTTGGCGATGTCTTCTTCCCACGCGTGGATCGGCCAGTGCGGCGCAGTGTAGGCGAGGTAGAGAAAGTAGGGGATGTTGTCAGCGGGATGTTTCTCAATGCACTCCACGGCGAAATCAGAGAAGGCATCGGTCATGTAAAACTGATCGCCATCCGGCAAAAAGGTGTCGTCGTCTTTCACCATCGTGCGAATGTTACGTTCCGCCTCGAGGATTTCATAATAGCTGCTGCCGCCGCTGATGAGACCGTAGTAGCGATCAAAGCCGCGCCTGCGGGGCCAATGCTCGGGCCGTTCGCCCACGTGCCACTTGCCGGACATGTAGGTCTTGTAGCCGGCGGGACGCAACAACTCCGGAATTGTCGCGCAATTCGAGTTGAGATAGCCCTGATACGGCCCTTCCGGTTTTGGATTTTCGGGACGGCTCACCATACTGCCCATGCCCGCCTGGTGCGGATACAACCCGGTCAGCAACGACGCGCGGGAAGGGCAGCAGCGCGCGGCATTGTAGGCATGCGTAAATCGTATGCCCTCGGCGGCGAGGCGATCGAGATTCGGCGTGCGAATCTCCGACCCGTAGCAGCCAAGATCCGAGAACCCCATGTCATCCGCCATGATGACGATGATGTTGGGTTTGCGCGCTTGCTTCGCGTTGGAGACGGAACCGCCCAGCGCGGCGGTGATGGCGGCAGCGGCACTCGTACGGCAAAAATCGCGTCGTGAAATCATGCGCATGTCTCCCGAGTCGTGCGCGAGCCCCTGATTCTACTTCGCGAGATGGTTCCCAACCACCTCGCTCACGCGCAGCGCGCGCGAATAGACACGAATCGATTCTACGCGAACATCCGGAAATGGCGAAACCGCGATCTGGGTGTTGCCGTTTACGTCCAGAAGCGCGCGGTCGATTCTATACCAGCCTTCGGTTCGCGCATTCAACGTTGAAATCACAGCCGCCCAATCCGCCGT
>CALEZK010000175.1 GCA_937928585.1 uncultured bacterium
TCTGCTGTATTTCAGCATGAAGAGCCTGCGAGACGTACTCATCATCTACACGGGCATACCCTGCGCCGTCATTGGTGGCATATTTGCATTATATATTCGCGGTATCCCGCTCAGCGTCAGTGCAACAGTGGGATTCATCGCGCTTGCAGGCATTGCCGTGTTAAACGGGCAAGTCATGATCGAAGCGTTTCGAGACATGTTGCGCGAGGGGCTTGGACTCCGCGAGGCGATACAGGAAGGCGCAAAGCAACGTTTACGCCCCGTGCTTGCCACAGCCATCACCGACATCGTGGGTTTTATTCCGATGATGGTTTCCACCGGTGTCGGTGCCGAAGTACAACGCCCATTAGCCACAGTCATCGTTGGAGGAATGGTATCGGGAACACTGTTGACCTTGTTTCTCTTGCCGATCTTATATCTCCTCGTATCTGGAAAAAGACCGCGATTGGATCAAGCGGTAATAGAAAAACAGTAGCCCAAAAATGGGCGATATTTCAGGAGTGCGATTGCGCAGTGAGAAGCCTAAGCGCGTTCGCATTCACCCATCAGTGTCATTGCGGTGTCCGCCGTGATGGCGGTCCAGAGCAACGCATGACCCAGCACAGTCAGCATTACGAAAGGTGTGAGCCTCACATCATCGACAGCGCAACGAATGCGACAAAATAGACTAAGAGCATGAAACCAGGCCAACTCATCGTCTCGTTCGCCGCCATTCGTAGCCTGTCCAAATCGAAAGTGCAAGGCACGCGGCAGCTGACACCGCAAGTGGAATTGAAATGTGAAAATGGCCTGTTGAGCGGTATGCCGGATAAGAGAGTGCTAGCTGTCCGATTACAAATGCCAGACCTAATGCGCCGAAGATTACACTCGCAATCAATAGCTGTTTCGGAGATTGCTGCGATGCTCGTCGCGTACGCTTCTGCTTTGTTCGTTTTTGCACGGCATTCGCTCCGTTTCAACTCTGTCTTTCAGTTCAGTTACGGTTTAAGAGTCCCCCATAGTAGCTCAACGGGATCTAATCTCAATACAGACATGGCGCATGCGCGCGTAGAGACTTTTGGGTACGTCAACCGGTTTGGCTTCATGCCGCTGGCACCGCGCTCGCCTTCGAAGGCCTTGACCCACACCGAAGCCCACCTCAGACGCGCCCCGCTACACCACCGTACCCAGGGCCCGGAGGCCGCGCCGTCGCCATATGGGAAGGAATGAATTCGGGAAAGTTGCTCTTTGTATATACCAGATATACCAGACTGCGCCTAATGCAGATACGCTGCGGAATACTTGATTTAGTGCTCATCAGATGTATAGGCTTTAACGCGTGAAGGCTTCCTGCAACCGGTTCGCTGTATCGTTACGCGCCCTTTCTGTTGGCGTGTTGGTAGCCTTTTTGCTGGCAGGATGGTTCGCCCGCCACGAACGGGTCTTGTGTATCGGCGAAGACGGTCAGAGGCGGATTGAGTATTCAAATCGTGGATTCTGCGCCGACTCCTCCTCGTCTTCGGAAACGGCCTCTGTAACTTGCGCTGCTTCTACTTCAGCAGAATCTCGACAGAATCATTGCGGGAGTTGTGTTGACATTCCTATAGTCAGTGAACTGTATAGGCATCAAGCGGCAATCCGCGGTTATGCTACTGCCGTCTTCACGCATACAGGGGTTATCCACAATGATCTTGGTGCACTGATCGTAAACGAAAACTCCGTTCAAGTGTCTCTCCCTGTCAAGCTTTCTCACTGCCGTTCTGTGGTTCAATCGCTCCGCGCCACTGTTCTTCTGATTTAACTCCTCATCCTCACTTCCCACGGTAGCCGCAGGTGCAGTGCTTCAAGGCGCGCACCTATCTCGGTTGCCGCAATTCTCAGATTTCTTTGAAGGACCATGGAGAATCGCATCATGTCAAATACCTTATTAATCCCTTTGGGACGTCGCTCTGTGCTCGTTCTTGCTCTGGCCATCGCCGTGCTCACATCAGATTGCGCTCATAGGCCTTGCACCTGTCGGTCTGGTATCGCAGAAGTAAGCGAGCCCGAAGATTCACGGAAGGCTGGCCCGCCATTCACGAACAAACGGCACCTTGGGCACAGTCATTTTCAACGAAATGCGCCAAAGACAAATGGGGGATTTTAGAATGCGGTCGTATCACATTAATTTCATAGCGGTCACGGCCATTTCGAGTGTGTCATTCTTCCTTGCCAGCGCAGATGACAGCGCGGCGGAGAGCGTTGTCGCGATCTTCAAAAACCCTTCCGGGGTATTGACCCTTCCCGACGCCCTTGCATTGACCCTCGAACAGAATCCAGACTTGGAGGCTTTCTCGTGGGATATTCGCGCCGCCGAAGCGCGAGAGATACAAGCGGGACTGCGGCCGAATCCGGAGCTTTCATTCGAGATTGAAGATTTCCGATTCCAGAGTGGCCCGGCCATGCGCTCCAATCAAACAGGTTTATCAAGCTCTCGCAGCGTGCAGGAACAAACCATTGACACACCGAATGGCCCCGTCTCTATCCCTCTTGCGCGTCGTACGTTCACGCCTGAATACCAGCGCTCTCGAGAAAGCGGCGCTGAGTCAGGACTGTCCGAAGCCGAGATCACACTCCGCATATCTCAACTTATCGAGTTGGGTGGAAAGCGATCAAGGCGCATACGTTTGGCCAATCGCGAACGTGAAGTGGCCGCGTGGGATTACGAAGTGGCGCGAGCCAAAGTACTGACCGACACAGCGAAGGCCTTCTACACCGTCATCGCTGCTCAGAACCGAGTGAAACTTGCGGAGGAACTTCGGGGCTTGGGTGAACAAGTGCTCAATACGGTCATCGCACGTGTCGATGCGGGAAAAGTCTCCCCGATTGAACGGTCCAGAGGGGAAGTCGAGTACGCAAACGTCAAGCTCGACGTGGAGCGCGCACTTCGCGAACTGGAAATCGCCCGTGTGCAATTGGCCGCGCAGTGGGGAGCCACATCACCTAGTTTCGCATATGCGATTGGTACACTCGACGATGCCGATGTCCTGCCCTCATTCGAAGCACTTAAGCAGCGCACCAAGGATCTCCCCGATATCTCCCGCTGGATGGCGGAAATCGAACAACGCGAGGCTGCAATTGCGCTGGAACGCGCTAACGCGAAGCCGGACCTCACGGTCACGCTGGGTCTGCGGAGCACCGGGATCGGTTCGCGCAGTGAAACGGCAACAGGGCTCACGTCCGCGGGAGATATTTCGTACTTTCGAAACCATCTGGCGCCTGAAGATTCGCGCGAAGAAACGCTTGTGCTTGGATTCTCCTTACCCTTGCCAGTTTTCAATCGCAATCAGGGAAGAATTATCGAGGCACAACACCTGGCGACAAAGGCTGCGGTGCAACGCCGTTCAACGGAAGTGCGAATAGAATCGGGCTTGACGGCCGCCTACCAAGCCCTCGATGCCGCTCATGTCGAGGTACAGACCCTGCAGTCGGAAATCCTTCCCAAGGCGCAGGAGGCATTCGACGCGACCAACGAAGGATATCGGCAGGGAAAATTCGGATTGCTGGACGTGCTGGTTGTGCAACGCACGCTTTTCGACACCCGCAGCCGGTTGCTCGACGCGCAGGCGGCCTACGCGCAACGCGTGGCGGACATCGAACGCCTGACCGGCCAAGCGCTCTTCCCCCTATCTGAAACTAACGCGCCGCATGAGGAACAACCATGAAAGTGTTAAACGTCATTATTGTAGTCGCGATCATCGTCGCCGGTCTCGGCGGTGCTTACTATTTCCTTAGCGCAGAGCGCCCAGAATCGCCCGACGAGCACGGCCACGTTGGTGGTCACGATGAACACGGCGAAGAGGCCGGTGGCCAAGATGAGCATGCCGAAGCTGGGGATAGTCATGGTCACGGGGAGGAAGGTGGCCACACCGACGAGGCTGAGCGCGGTTCACACGGTGGGCGCCTGCTGCACGGAGAAGGACTGGAGCTTGAGATCACCATATTCGAGTCCGGCGTGCCACCAGAGTTTCGGGTCTTTCCGTATGCCGACGAGAAGCCTGTGCCACCGGGGGATGTGCAGCTCACAATCCTCCTCCATCGCCTTGGAGGACGCGCCGATACCATAACGTTTGCGCCCGACGGTGACTTTCTCAAGAGCAATCAGGAAGTTAAGGAACCACACTCGTTTGATGTTGAGGTCAAGGCCGAGCATGCAGGAAAGCCGTCGACGTGGAGTTACGAAAGTTACGAAGGACGTGTTGAAATCAGCCAAGACGCGGCACGGGAGGGTGGGCTCGAGACCCAACCGGCCGGGCCGGGCACGATTCGCGGCGTTGTGGCATTGCCGGGCGAAATACAACTCAATCCTAACCGAATCATACATGTAGTCCCGCGCCTGCCCGGCTTGGTGCGCGAAGTCTACAAGAACCTTGGCGATATCGTAAAAAAAGGCGATATCTTGGCCGTCATTGATAGCCGTGAACTTGCCGATGCCAAGAGTGCGTTCCTTGCAGACCTGGAGCGGAGGGAACTCGCCCAGATTCGGAGCAATCGGGAAAAGGATCTCTTTGCCAAGAAGATATCGTCGGAAGAGGAATTCCTAACTGCCAAGCAGGCGCTTGCCGAATTAGACGTTAGTGTGCGATCGGCAGAACAGAAGTTGCTGTCCCTTGGTCTAACGCCGGAACAGATTGCAGACATCCGCAGCGGTAAAGACAAGACCCTGACCGACTATCCGATTCACTCATCCATCGATGGCACCATCATCGAAAAGCACATGAGCATTGGCGAAGCCGTAGCCGATAACGCGGACGCGTTCGTCATTGCCGATCTGAGCAGTGTTTGGGCGGAAGTTGTGGTATATGCCGCAGACCTCAAACGTGTTCGGGAAAACCAGCCCGTTACCGTGCGTTCTCAGGACATGGACATCCAAGCCGAAGGTGTAATTTCCTTCGTGGGTGCGTTAGTCGGCGAACAAACTCGCACGGCGAAGGCAATTGTGGACCTTCCAAACCCGGAAGGGCTGTGGCGCCCAGGGCTCTTCGTGACAGTCACCGTTGCGGGTGAAGAGGCGCCGGTGCCGGTAGCCGTTCCGGTAGATGCGATTCAAACATTTCGTGATTGGTCAGTCGTGTTCATCAACGTTGGGGACACCTATGAAGTGCGGCCCGTCGAACAAGGTCAAAGTGACGGGGCACTCGTCGAGATTGTAAGCGGGTTGAACCCGGGAGAGCATTTCGTCAGTAAGAACAGCTATCTCATCAAGGCGGACATTGAAAAGGCAGGCGCCGCGCACGACCACTGAGGAGAGC
>CALEZK010000176.1 GCA_937928585.1 uncultured bacterium
CTTGTTGTACAGCGCGCGGGCAATGGCCACGCGTTGCTGCTCGCCGCCGCTGAGCATGCCCGGCTTGTGGGTCATGCGGTCGGCCAAACCGACTTTCGTCAAGAGCTCCGTCGCGCGTTCCCTGCAGGATGCGCGGGTGGCACCCATGCTGATCGCGGGCATCATGACATTTTCGAGCGCGGTGAACTCCGGCAGCAGATGGTAGAACTGAAACACGAAGCCAATGTCCTGATTGCGGATGCGATTGATCGCTGCGCGTGTCATTTTCGAATATGCAGTTCCGCGAAAATACACGTCTCCCGATGTCGGGGTGTCCAGTGTGCCGAGGATGTGCAGCAGCGTGCTCTTGCCCACGCCGGATTGGCCGCTGATGGCGAGGCTTTCGCCTTCCCGTACGATTAAGTCCACGCCGCGAAGGATGCGCAACTCGCGCGTGCCATCGTGGTAAGTCTTCGCGATGCCTTTGCATTCAATCACTGGATTACTCATAGCGCAGGGCGTCCACAGGGTCGAGCCGCGATGCGCTGAGCGCGGGATAAAGCGTCGAGACAAAAGTGAGTACGACGGAGGAGATCGTAATCGCGATGATATCGGAGGAGTGAATCGAAACGGGAATATGGTCGAAGTGGTAGACCACGCTGTTAAACAGATCGACACCGAGCATCCACGCGATCCATTCTGCGATTGGGTTGATGTAATAGGCGAAGACGGTGCCGAGCACGACGCCGATAAAAGTGCCGCTGAGGCCGATGTAGAGTCCTTCGAGCATGAATAGCAACACGACGGAGGCCGGGCTTACACCGAGTGTGCGCAGGATTCCGATATCCCGCTTCTTTTCCATCACGATCATGATGAGGGTGCTGGTTATGTTGAAAGCGGCGACGAGCACGATGAACATCAGTATGATGAACATCGCAACTTTTTCCTGCTGGAGCGCTTCGAAGAAGAACTGCTGGCTTTCGTACCAGGTCGTTGCGTGATAGCCGAGATCGCGGCTTATCTGTAAAGACAATTCTCCCGCCATCATTGGGTCGCGCACCATGCAGTGGATGCCGTCGGCGCCTTGTTGGCTTTTAATCTGGTTTGCCGTTTCCAGCGTGACGAAAGCGTAGAGCGAATCAAAATCCTGCACTTGCGCCTGCGCGATACCGCTGACAGTGAGCCATTTCTGGCGGATGGGATTATTGGAGAGCGGACTGGGCGAGTCTTTCGGCGTGATAATCGCCACCTGATCGCCGATGTAGACGCCAAGGTTGCGCGCGAGAATGTAACCGAGGACGATTTCATCCTTCCCCGGAAGGCTGCCTTCGCCGAAAGTGCGGCCACGGTTCGTTGTGAGGTTCTCTTCGATGTCCGTGACCTGGCGTTCGAGTTCGACGTCGATGCCCATGACGAAACAGGCTTCGTAGTCTTGACCCGACATGCCGCCGCGTCGAACGACGGCCTTGATCGTAGTGAATGGCGCGGCGGCGGTAATGTCCGGGATCGCGGATCGTAATTCGCCGATAACGGCATTCGGATCCGCGATTGGTTCGCCAAACAGGTGAAACACTTGAAGGTGGGCGTTGTTGCCCATGATCGCGGCGGTCAGCTCTTCGTCGAATCCGGTCATGACACCCATTACCACGATGAGTGCCATGACGCCGACGCTGACGCCCGCGACGGATATGATCGTGATTAGGCTTACAAATCGGTTCTTGCGTTTGCCGCGCAGATAGCGGAGGGCAACGTATGCCTCAAACTTCATTGGCAAACGACCCCGTGCGCGTTTTTCGCGCGCGAGGACGCACGCCTTCCCGGGTATTCCGCTATTTGGGTCTGCGAAGTCATTCGGACTTGTGCTCGTGGGGGCGCAACAGCGGGAATAGAATCACGTCGCGTATGGAACCTGAATCGGTGAGTAGCATGGCGAGACGATCGATGCCTATGCCGAGGCCCGCGGTCGGCGGCATGCCGACTTCGAGCGCGGTGATGAAATCTTCGTCGAGATGTTGGGCTTCTTCGTCGCCTCGCTCGCGTTCTTTTCCCTGTTGCAGGAAGCGCTCGCGCTGATCGATTGGGTCGTTCAGCTCCGAGAATGCGTTGCACAGCTCGAGCGTGCCGATGAACGCCTGGAAACGCTCGGTGAGGGCGGGATTGTCGCGATGCTTCTTGGCCAGTGGCGAGATTTCAACGGGGTAATCGTACAGAAAGGTGGGCTGAATCAAATTGGGCTTCACCTTTGCGCTCATGACTTCATCCACAATCTTTCCGTAGCCCATGGTGTTGTCAATCTTCACGCCCGCGCTCTTGGCCAGGGCCGCGGCTTCGTCTCGGTCGCGCGTAGACTCCAAATCGATGCCTGCATACTCGCGGATTGCGTCAAACAGGCGAATAC
>CALEZK010000177.1 GCA_937928585.1 uncultured bacterium
ATCCCCCAGCGTTTGTTCCGGTCGGAGGTTGGTGTCGCTTGTGACGAAACCCGCCTTGAATTTTTTGACCTTGCGAACCATATCCGCCTGGGATTCGATCGACTGAGAGCAAAAGATAAACGAAATGCCGCCGCTCCGCGCGAGGGCAATCGCCATGTTCGCGTCGGAGACCGATTGCATTATTGATGAAGCGAAGGGGATGTTTAGTTGCAGGACAGGTTCGCCGGGCCGATGCTTTACAAGCGGAGCGCGCAGATCGACGTTCTGGGTGACGCACTCCTTGGTCGTGAGGCTGGGTATCAGCAGGTATTCGCTGAAGGTACGGGACGGCTCGTTATAAAACTTCGCCATGGCGGCCTTTCCGTGGCTGTAGTACAATCCGCCGCGCGCGAATCCTCTTGCGGGGATTTCCGCATTCCCCGCGAATGAAACGAGTACGACGCGTCGGATGTACGTTCCAGGTAATCATGCCAACAAAGAAGGATGAATTGGAACTAAGGATTATAAAATTGCCGGGACGAAGAGTCAAACAAGCGCGCTTCCCGCTTGTCGGGATTGGGGCATTGTTTGTCATCGGGTGTATCGGCGCAGTGCCGCCGAAATCGCCAAAGGAAGCACTGCATAGCGCGGACCTCGCGGTCGCGAAGCTACTCGAAAACGCGCGAGCATCCGAAGCACCACCGTCCCGAGTTGACACGCAAACGAATGGCTCCAATGTGGTTACCTTTTGGTACATGTCACATCCCGCAATCGGTACCGCCCTCGAAACGACACCGCCCGCTAGCGATACCTTCGCGTTGAAGGCACTGTTCATAGGCGAGGATGACGCCGCAACGCAGAAACTGATCGTAGCGGTGGCCGCGGGCGATTTGCCGGATGTTGCTCTTGTGGATCGCTCTCTCGTGCCCATGCTGTTTGACGCAGGCCGGACGCGCGCGCTCGACGCTATTCTCTCGGCGGAATTGATGCGTGATCTTCGCGACGAAGCGCGGGCGGATTACACCTATCGGGGGCAACTGATTGGACTGCCCGCAGACGGGTACTGCTCGGTCCTGTTTTGCAGCCGTCCGCTGACAGGCGACGCGCCGCCGAAGAATTGGGTGTTTTTCAATGCCCACTCGAACGCGTATCAGCTCACAACAACCTCGAAACGAGGACGAAAGCACGGCGCGTATCCGTTTTTGGAAGCCCTCTGGTCCACGGGGGGCGACGTGGTGCAATCGGGCACCCCGGGCCTGGCAACCCCGGAAGCGCTGCGCGCGTTGGAGTTCGTGACGCTTGCAACCGGCGGCACCGCGCGATCGGAACAGGTGGCCTTTCAGGACTTTTTGGATGGCGTATGCGCGATGACCGTTGCATCGAGCCGTTACATTGCACGGGCGAACGCAGCGGGCCTTGACTATGTTGTGGCGCCAGTTCCAGGCGAAACCGGCCCAATTTCGCGAAGGTCTAATGTCGCAGTGGTGGTGTTCGCGCGCGAAATGGGTGCGCCTACAGCGGCGATTGCAGCTTTCCTGGACTGGCTTACGGGTAGTGAAGTCTACACGGAGACTGCCGCGATAAATGGGAACGTTCCAATTCGAAAAAGCGCCGCATCGGTTGGGTTGGTGCCGGTGGGCGTCGCCGATGCGTATCAAAGCGGCAGAAACACCCCCCTGATCCCTCAGTGGGCGGGTGCCGAAATAGAAGTTGAACGGGCCATTGCAGAGGCATACGCTTTCGAAGATCTGGTCAGGGCTGAAAGCAGAGGGAAAGTGCCCCAAACTCCTTGACTGTACACTATATGTGGCGTAGACTTGTTGGCAGGCCCCGATAT
>CALEZK010000178.1 GCA_937928585.1 uncultured bacterium
AACGCCGCGGCGGAAATGGCCGTAGCGGAAGTTCTCAGAAATTGCCGTCGGTTAAGCGCGTGCACGGTCATGACGCTCCGAGGATTCTGTATCGAATCAATTCTGCGCTTCTACTTTGTCTGGATGCGAGGTCACGCCATTCACGAGCTCATCCGCGCGAATCACGACAGGGTTCCAAGTGAACCGACCATAGTGGTTAATGAGATTCAACGTCACCGTTGGGGTTTTCGCCGTCATGTCGAATTCGAGAAATCCCGCGTTGCTGGCGCTGGTCACGGGACGGCGCACCCGCATCTCGGGTATACGTCCGCCGCTTCCGACCGTTTGCGCCAAAGGGGAGCTTACCAATTCGTAAAAATCATAACCGCCCTTTTCGGACCACGGGATGCAATTCAGTTCACCGTAATGCGTGTCACCGGAGAGCATGAGAACACCGCTTACCTTTTCGTCTCGAATAAAATTGAAGAGCGCGTCACGCTCATGCAGATACGCCGACCATGAATCGCCGCCAGCGCCCTTCTGATTGTTAAACCCGCTGCCGGAGATGAGTACCTTGAAGGGCGCTTTGCTCGCCTTAAGGGTATCTTTCAACCAGGCAAGTTGGCCCGCGCCAAGGAACGTTTTTTCCGGCGTGTCCGGCGCGTCATTGGGATCGCGGTGATACCGGCAATCCAGGAATATGAAGTCCACGCCGCCATAGCTATAGCTGAAGAAGACGCCCGGCGTATCCGGCATGCCATACGATGGATTTGGCCAATACTGCTTGAAGACGGTCAGTGCTTCAGCCTTGCCCGGATGCGTGCGATCGTGATCGTTCAAACCAAAGTCATGATCGTCCCACACCGCCAACTGCGGCACCGAATGAAGCACCGGAAAGAGGAATGGTACATCGCGTTGCCGACGATACTCCTCGGCAAGAATATCGGGATCAAGCGCGTCACCGTAGATGTTGTCGCCCACCCAGAAGAAGAGATCGGGCTTGATGGAATCAACAGCCTGCCAGATCGGCTGGACCGGATCCTGTTGCACCCGCGCGCAGGAGCCGAAGCTGACCCGAAACTTCGTCGGTTTCTTCGAGGCTGTGGTGAACGAGAACAGCGGGTAGTTTGAAAGGTTTCGCGCGACGCCCCCTTGGACAATTACCCGGTAAAAATACTGCGTTTGCGGTTTTAATCCGGTTAGCGAAAAAGCGAGACAGTAATCGTCTACTTTTTTCGCCATAAGGGGCGCGGTCTTATTCGGGGAATCGAAGGCTTCGCTTTCGGAGTATTCGATGAGACATTCAAAGGGGCCGCTGGCACGAACCCAGATCGTCGCGGTATCCGGCGACACCCAGCCCATCATGGGCCCCTGCATCAGGCGCGGATTGCCTTCCTTGCTCGGCTCCGCGGAAACGTGCAGGCAGTTAACCAACAACGACGCGGTTAGAAGAAACGAGATCGAGACCCTTCCGAACATTTTCCGCCCCTCCGTAAATTGCACCCGAAACAGCACACGCTAATGCCCAAAAACTAGCGCTACCCCGTAAGACAATCGTTAGACGACTACATCGTCCTTCTGATGCGACTCCGCCACTGCTTCGGCTTCCTCGACGTTGTCACGCAACTGGGCGAGACTCAACCCCTCTTGATGGAGCGCATACGCGCCGAAGACGATGATTGGAACCATGTTTGCAACGTGGGTGATCAGCGCGAGTGCAAGGCAATCCGGCAGCGAAGCGCCCGGAACCGTCATCAGAATGCCGACGACAATGGGCAAGTGAAACTGGCCCATCATGCCGGGAACCCCGGGCGCGCTAATTGCGAATGCGAGAAGCATCTGCACGATGAATGGCGCATACCAGGGCCAGTCAAACGCAAACGCTTCGAACATCAGCGCGTACACGATAAGAAAACAGCCCCAGGTCGCAAGCGAATACGCGATCGATTTAGCCATATCGCCTAGATTGCGAAAAACGTGCAGGCCTTCTGCAAATTGCTCGACCATATGGCAGGCCCACGCGGCGAGCTTCTTCGAGAAGATGCCGGCGAGCGCGTTGGTGATGCGCAGCATAAGGTTTTTATTCACGTAGATCATGACGAGGCCGCCCAATACCACCAGCAAGCCTATTGCAGTGCCTTGCCCGCCGGTGGTAATGATCGTTTTCGAGATGGTGTACGGCTCGGCCAGCCCAAAGGTGCCTTTCGGCAAGACGATGTCGGATTCAGGTCGAAACGCCAGCACGCCAATCAGCATGACCACGAGCAGGCCGATCAGGTCATTGACGCGATCCAGGGTATTAACCGCAAATGCTTTTCCGAACGGCATTTTCGAGAGCTTGCTAAGCACCAATGGCCGAACGATCTCGCCGAGCCGAAAACCGATGGTGAAGTTAACGAGGAACGCGAGTTGGGTTGAATTGAACATGGCACGAAACGATGCTGGATGCACCGCGCGCACAACATACTTCCAGCGCTGAATTCGGAGGAAGAAACTGAGCCATATTGGAAGCTGTGCCAGAAACAACCAGCCCCAATGAATCTTGCCGACCGAAGCGCGCAACTCGTCGAAGGACACGCCCCGCAGCAGCACCCACATCAACGCGGCGGCAATTAGGATTCCAACCAGTATCTGGATTGCACGTTTCACAAAGGGACTCCCGATTTGTCAAAACGGGGGTGAGTATAGCATTTCGTTGGTTAAATGGCTTTCCGGCCAGCCACAAGCGCTTAGCCCGCATTTCCCACCGCTTCAAAGCTCCATGTTTCAATTTGAAGAGCATCATGCGGTGAGAAATGTTCGTGAGAATACCAAGAGGCCCACAAGAGCGGATTCTTCACACGCACCCCGTGTAATCAGAAATTACTTCCATAGACTTCTTAAGCCGCTGTATTACCTTCGGTTAATGGCTTTATTGCATGTGCGTGTGAAGAATCCGGGTTAGGGGTTTGTTGCCGTCTTGCGGCGGCTTGCGGCATGATGCGCGCATGCCAAAGCCAATAACACTTGCGGTGCTGCTGTCCGGATCCGGGTCAACCCTGCAAAACCTGATCGACCGTATCGCCGACGGATCGCTCGATGCGCGGATCGTATGCGTCATCGCTTCACGCGCGAGTGCCTATGGGTTGGAGCGCGCGCGCAGGCAGGGCCTTCATGCCGTGCTCGTTGAACGCAAGCGATACGAAGATACACCTGCATTCAGCTACGCGGTATGGGACGAAATTCGCGCTGTACACCCCGATCTTGTTGTCATGGCGGGATTCATGAGCCTGATCGAGATTCCGCCGGATTTCGAAAATCGCGTCGTAAACGTGCATCCCGGATTGATTCCGGCGTTCTGCGGCAAGGGAATGTATGGCCATCATGTACATGAAGCCGTTATCGAATATGGCGCGAAAGTGAGTGGGTGCACGGTGCATTTTGCGAATGCGAACTACGACGAAGGCCCCATTATCATGCAAGGCGTCGTGCCCGTCCTCGAAGACGACACGCCCGATACGCTGGCGGATCGCGTGCAAGAGAAAGAGCGCGAGATCTACCCGCAGGCAATACAGCTCATCGCGGAAGGCAGAGTGCGCGTGGAGGGGAGGCGTGTGCGAATTGCACCGCAGGGCTAGGGCTGTGCGTCCGCCTGTTGAGAAACGAAGGGGCGGTTCTCTGCGACGGTATACGTCACATCGGGTCGCAGGGGTAGACCAGCGCCAAACAGTCGGTTCATCGTCAAAGGGAATACGTTCACGAGGCTGAGGTCATCGCGAAACGCATTTGCCGGGTCTGTGGCGGGCTGCGGGAAACGCGCCATCAATAAATTGCGATAGCGTTCAACCGTCGCGTCAGGTTGGCGCGTCAATGCCGGCGGCGCGCCGCGGCTCGAAAGAATCAATATTGCCACGGGCCGTTTTGACGACTCGATGATCAGTCGCGCGGCCTCCGCCAGTTTCTGATTTACAAAATGCACCTGGTCGAGATACGCCTCCTGATACTCCGATTCGCGACCGCGGAACATGCGATCGTTCGCGAGCGAACCCGGGCCGAAAGGCTGGGCGCGTCCGCCATCGCGCGTGAACAGATAGGGCGGTTCAGGGACCAGCATCGTGGCGAAAACAAGCCGGGGTTTTGCCGATTCCACGCGCGCAAGCCTCGGCAGTTCATCGAACATGTATAAGATGCGCTCGCGGCGGAAGGCATACCGCCAGTAGGCAGGATTGTTGTAACGCAGGTAATAGCCCGCCTGAATGATGCGCGACGCGATCGTGCGATCAATGAGCACCATCTCAAACTCGCCCAACACCCCCGGCGGCGTTAGCACCGTCACATCTTCCGCGCGCGGTTCGAGCGATTCCAGCCCGGGCGAGAAAGCCATGACGTCGTAACCGCGCTCGCGCGCGATAGAGAAGACGCGGTTGTTGTGGAACAGCGCGAATACATGCTGCATGCCCGCCGATTCGCGTTCCGAATCCGATGCAAGCAGTTCCGGCAGATAATCCATATTCAGCATCGACGCGAGGGAAAGCTCCGCCTGCGGATAGTTTGCGCGGCTTTGCGTGGCGATCTCGAAACCGAGCGACTTCATTTCCTCTTCAAACGCAAGATTGTTGTATGCGTACGCGGTGCGCAGAACGTCGCTCGATGCGTAGCCATCCAGAGCCAACACGTAGATGTCAGGCGAGGTATCGTCCGTTGAAGCAGGCGCAACGGCCAACGGTCTTGGCGCGAGGTCGGGCTGCGGCGTGCGGTTCACAACGAGTACGGCACCGTAAAGCGCAAGCAGGATCAGTGCGAACCAATTCATCGAGCGGGTCGCGATTTTGCAGTCGCCGTCGTAGCGCCACGCGAACCATAGACCGGCAACGACCGCCATGAGATATGCGGTAATCAACCACGCGGCACGACGCCCGAATATCGGCGCGAGGACAAATGTCGCAACCAACAATGTGACGACCAGCGCAACCGCAGATAGCACTACCGCGCGGCGGAGGGCGACAGTATCTTTTGCATACCGATAAGACACGAAGCCGATGACGGCCAGCGCGAAAACGCCAAACAAGGCATAGAAGGTTCCGCGAGGTGTCGCGCTCATGATGGGGATGATTCCACGGATGAAATCTTCGAGCACACCCCAGAGCACGAAACAGGGGACAATCAAAGCGGACGCGAGAAGACCGCCGTGATACCGGTTTCCGCGAAGGACACTGAAGGCAACCCACAGCACAAGCGAGATCGTGATGAGTGCAGCGGCAGGGCGAATGAGCGCGCTGATCGTCAACAGCCCCGCGTTCTGCGCATACAGGCCACAGAGCGGGATAAGCGCAAGCAGCATCGGGTGAAATACCCGAACTGGGCGCAACGCCTTGAGGGCGCGCTCGCCACGACTTGTTTCCGTTGACATGGTCCCTTCCGCAACTCGGCGCATTCCGAGTGAAATAGACGCGCCGCTCCACAACAGCTCCAGCACAGCTTATACCACATTGCCAATCTAATTCACGATATGAGTGGGCACAAGAAGGACTAGAAGCACCGATTAAATACAATATATGGTGGCAAAAACCCTGTGCCTACATCATATTGAACTTTTTGTCGCTAAATGGTAGCATTGATGCCGGTACATATCCCCGAATCCGTCCGGGCATCGTGTGTACCATGGGGTTCGCATGGACGATGGCCATCGCAGACGCGATACCGACTCAAGCCAGGCCGCTCGGACCGGATAAAGCGGCCACCTCTGTCACCCCAGTCATTTTCTATAAGTCCAATAACGACAAATTGTTATCATTAATTTCCGCACAGACGGACTTACAGTCTGCGAGATTCGCGTTATCTCCAATTCTCGCTATGGACAAAGCCACCCGCGCTTCCTATAATCGCACTTTCCAAATGGGGAAGTGCGCTGTCTGCGCGACACCACGGCAGACGGGCGCGTCGATTACGTAACATCTTTACTAACAACCAGTTAAACGCCATCCCTTGGCATTGGGCGGACGCAATGGAATTTGTCGAACCGAAGGTTTTTCTTGTGGGCGAAACCCGAATTGTCGAGGAAGGGCTACAAGCCTATCTGAACCACGTCGGTGCGCCCACATGGTCGACGGACGCCCCGTCTGACGCAGAGCGGCTCTGTGAAGTTTATGGGAGGTTGTGCTACCGCTCATTCGAGCCCGGGCTGAATCCCAATGTGACTCGCGTGCGGAAGGGCAACGACGTATATCTGGGTCACGTGCTCGAGGTTGGCCATGGGAGTGTGATCGAGCACGCCGTTCTGAATTTTGTGTTTGCCGATGTAAGCCGTGTATTCACGCACGAGCTTGTTCGACACCGTGCCGGTACCGCGATATCCCAGGAATCGCTGCGTTTTGTGCGCCTCGACAAGCTTTCCGCCTATGTGCCGACGCATATTCGCGAGAACGAGGAGGCGCTGGAGATTTTCGGAAAAACGATCCAGCACCTTGAAACCGTGCAGCAAGACCTCGCAAAACTATACGCGATCGACGACGAAAAGAAGTTCGACGTGAAGAAGAAGCTGACCTCCGCATTCAGGCGGATTGCCCCGGATGGGGTGGCGACGACGATCGGCTGGTCGTGCAATTTCCGGGCGTTGCGGCACGTTATCGAAATGCGGACGGCACCAGACGCAGAAGAAGAATTGCGGGTTGTATTCGGAAAAGTTTTTGAGGCCATCAAGGATCGGTATACGAGTTTGCTGGGCGACTACGAAGTGGAAATGGCGGATGGCCTGCCGTGGGTGCGCACGAAGCACCGCAAAGTTTAGTTGAAACAGAGAGTTCAGGCTCACGTCGATTGCGCCTTGGTTCAATCGAAGACGACGAGGTAACGCGCCATGTTGTTCGATGCACGGGAACGGTTCACGCTGGAAGAGGAATTCCTTGCGCAATACAGCGGCAAGCAACCCAAGTGGGGGCCGCTGGGATATGTGACGTTCAAACGCACCTACGCGCGCGTAGTGCCGGGCGGCAATGGGCGGACCGAAGAGTATTGGGAGACTGTTCGTCGGGTTGTTGAAGGTTGCTACACGATTCAACGCAACCATTGCCGGTTTTTGAAGTTGCCCTGGAACGCACAAAAGGCGCAGCGATCCGCGCAGGAAATGTACAACCTGATGTGGGAGTTCCGCTTTCTTCCGCCGGGCCGGGGCTTGTGGATGATGGGCACGGACTACATCTACGAGCGCGGTTCCGCCGCGTTGAACAACTGCGCCTTTGTTTCGACCGAGGAAATCAGCTTCAACTTTTCCGAGCCGTTCTGCTTTCTCATGGATATGTCGATGCTCGGCGTCGGCGTCGCGTTCGATACCAAAGGCGCGGGCACGGTGATGATTCACGATCCGCGCATTGGCGAACATACCCATGTTGTTGAAGATTCAAAAGAGGGCTGGGTCGAGATCGTTCGCATTATTTTGGAATCGTATGCGGGCCGCGGAAAGCGCCCGGCGCAGATCGACTATTCACAGATACGACCCACGGGAGCGGTTATCCGCACGTTTGGCGGCATTGCGCCGGGCCCGGGCCCCCTTCAGGATTGCATTCAGAACATCGACGATGTGTTGCGTCCGCGGATTAGCGAGCGCATTTCGTCTACGGACATCACGGACTTGATGAACGTCATCGGCAAATGCGTCGTTTCGGGCGGCGTGCGCCGCACGGCGGAACTAGCGCTTGGCAGTGCCGATGACAGCGAATACCTCCAGCTCAAGGATCCTGAGAAGAACCGCGAGAAACTGATGGCGTGGCGCTGGGCATCGAACAACAGTGTGACGGCGTCGATTGGAATGGACTATGGCGTCGTCGGACAGCAGACCGCGAAGAACGGCGAGCCCGGCTATTTCTGGCTGGAGAACGCGAAGGCGTATGGTCGCCTCAAGGACGGGGTGAATTGGCTGGATGCGAAAGTGGCGGGCACAAACCCCTGCGCCGAGCAGAGCCTTGAGTCGTACGAGATCTGCAATCTTGTAGAGACCTTTCCTTCGTTGCACGATAGTTATGACGAATACAAGCGCACGCTGAAGTACGCGTATCTCTATGCGAAAACAGTTACGCTGGTTCCCACGCACAATGAACGCACCAACGCAATCATGCTGCGCAACCGGCGCATCGGGTTGTCGCAGTCCGGAATTGTGCAAGCGTTTGAGAAGCATGGACGTCGCGCCCACTTCGAGTGGTGCGACGAGGGCTACAAATACATATGTCAACTCGACAAGATCTATTCGCAATGGCTTTGCATACCCGAAAGCATCAAGAAGACAAGCGTGAAACCGAGCGGAACCGTCTCGTTGTTGCCGGGTGTAACGCCTGGCATTCACTATCCGCACTCCGAGTTTTACTACCGCACCATTCGCCTGGATAAGACAAGCCCGCTCGTCGAGGCGATTCGAAGCGCGGGTTACCGCATCGAAGAATCTGTCTATGGAGACAATACCCTGGTGGTGTACTTCCCCGTGAAGCAGCCCAACTTTGAACGATCCAAAGAGCATGTGTCTGTATGGGAACAGGTGGAGAACGTCGCGCAGATGCAATACTACTGGGCGGACAATCAGGTCAGCGCGACCATTACGTTCACGCCCGAAGAGGCGAAAGATATTCCGAAGATACTGGAACTCTATGAGCCGAAACTCAAGTCAATCAGTTTCCTTCCGTTGGTCGAACACAACTACCCGCAAGCGCCGTATCAGGAGATCACGGAGGAAATGTACGTCAACGCGACGGCCCGCATTCGCAAGTTGGATTTCGCGAATCTGAATACAAAAGAGGCCGCGGATCTGTATTGCGACGGCGAGAAGTGCGAAGTCGTGCTGCCGACCGTGGAGCCGGCTGTCGTCCCGCAGGAAGAGTTCGAATTCTCCTTCGAGAAACCGGACTCCGGGAATGGTCACGCCAAGAAAACGGACAAGGGCACGCCAGTAGGGGTGTAGATACGGCGGTCGCGCTGCGGCGCGAACGTACTGAACCTAGCTGCCTTCGCCGTGCACCCACTTGATGGCGCTCTGCACGAGTTCGGTTGCGTCGTTCAGGCTCAGCTTTTCCTTGATATGTTCGCGGTAGGTTTCAATGGTTTTGACGCTGAGGTTGAGCTTGGAAGCGATCTGGCTAGTCTTCAATCCTTGTCCGATGTGGTTGTAGACTTCCAGTTCGCGATCGCTTAGCCGGGCGACGGGCGACTCGTCCGCGCCGTCCGATCCATTTGCGAATTTACGCATGATGCGCGCGGACAGTTCGTCGCTCAGATACACCTCGCCCGACAACACCCGGCGAATACCAGTGATCACGCGCGTCGGCGCCTCGCGTTTCATAATGTAGCCATGCGCGCCCGCGCGCAAGGCGCGTTCAGCGTAAAGTGTTTCGTCGTGCATGGAGAGCACCAGCACGCGCAGATTCCGTTGGCGCGACTTGAGACTCTTAATCAGCACGAGACCGTTCATGTCATCGAGCGAAATGTCCACGAGTGCGAGGTCCGGTTGTGATTCCTCTGTTAAGTCAATGGCGGCCGCGCCTGATTCCGCCTGCGCGCACACGGTCATATCGGCTTCGCGGTTAATCAGTTCCGCTAATCCTTGCCGGATTATGGGATGGTCGTCGACCAACAGGACTTTATATGGACGCTGCAACGTTAGCTCCCTTCCGGGCCAGGCACATGCAATGAACAGGTGACGACCGTGCCGGAAGGTTGGCCTTGCCGCACATTAAGCCTTCCGTCAATCATTCTCGCGCGATACTGCATAATATTCAGCCCCAATCCTCTTGTGCCGTTTGTTGCCGGAGAAATGCCTACGCCGTCATCGGCAATGCAAAGTTCCACCATATCGCCGTCGGCGCGCAATGCTATTTCAATCGTTGCGGGTTTGCCGTGCCGCACCGCATTGTTCAGGGCTTCCTGCGCGATTCGGTACAGGTGCGTCGTAACCGAACTATCATAGATCAGAATTGGCTCCTCACACACGAAACGGCATCGAATCTTGAACAGGGACTGGGTCTGTGACGCGAGCTCGTGCAAGGCAGTCATCAATCCATCGGCCTCGAGGTGAACGGGATAGAGGCCGCGCGCAAGGCTTCGGGTCTGGTTTATCGCGTCTGACACCATTTCAACGACCATCGCGGCGGTGGCAGCGTCCGAGGAGCCTTTTGCCGCCAGGTCCTCCGCGAGCACCTGGCTTTTGAAACCGATGCCTGTCAGGTGCTGGCCGAGGCGATCATGCAAATCCTGACCGATCCGAATCTGTTCGCGCGCGCTGATCTCGAGGAGTTCGCGTTCCAGCTTTCGCCGGTCGGTCACGTCAACGCCAATGCCCCAGGAAGCCCAGCCGGGAATGGGGAAGCGAGCGGCAATATTAAACCACGATACCGTGCGCACCGAGCCGTCGCGGCACGTGATGTGCCATTCCCAGTCGCGGTAGTCGTTGCCGCGATCCTGCCATTCGCGAAGAATGCGGGCGCGGTAGGTCGCATCCGGATACAGTATCTCGGTGGCGCGGGGATTGCCGACTAGTTCTTCCGACTTGTAGCCGGTCACGCGCTCCGACTCACGGTTCCACACGATGATGTTTCCATGTTCGTCGAACGCGTTCATCATGACGGGCATGTTTTGCACGACGAGGCGCAGGTGCTCTTCGCGTTCGCGCACGGCGCGCGCCGCTTCGTGGCGTTCGGTCACGTCGATTGCGGTGATGAGGAAAGCGTCGTTTCCTTCAAACTCGATTCGCGTGCCCTGCACTTCCACCCAACGCTGTTCGCCGTGCTTGTTGACGAACCGCGCTTCCGCACCCCGAAAGAGGTCGTCCTGAGAAACGGTTTCGAAAATTTGAACGCTGGCGTCGCGGTCTTCGGGGTGCAGAAACGAAGACCATTCCAACTCCTGCACTTCGTGCCGGGAATACCCGGACAGGCGTTCCGCAGCTTTGTTCACGTAGAGAAAACGTCGTGAATCCAGGATGGCCACCGCCGCGGGAAGTTGATCGGCGAGCGAGCGAAACTGCGCTTCCATGCGCTGCAGCGCGGCCTCGGTGCGCTGGCGGCTAATCGCGTTGCCGACCATTTGCGCGGCGGTTTCCAGCAGGCGCGTGTCTTCTTCGAGCCAAGTTTTCTTGTCGCGCTCGGTTGTGAGCGCGATCACGCCAAGCAATTCCTTGCCCACGGCCAGCGGAACGGCAAGCACCGACTTAACGGAAGACGTGCGCCACATTTCCTGATCGCTGGCTGCTTCCGGCGGAAGGTCGTCAACGTCTGATACGTACACCAGTTGGAACCGCTTGTACATGTCGAGGGACCAGGGAAAGATATCCATCTGCACAACGGCGAACCGGTACTGCGTCGACTCGAGATCCGGCGCGCACCACTCATGCGTGAAATGCACATTGCCGGAATCGTCATAGAGCTGAAAAACGACACAGCGATCCACGCGCGTAAACTCGCCCAACTGCGCCAATGCCCACGTGATCGCGTCATCCAGTTCGTGCGCGGACGAATGTATGAACCGCGTAGACAGGCGTGTGACAAGCCGCTCAAACTCGAGCCGGTATGCAAGCGCGGCTTCCGCCCGAAACTTGTCTTCAAGCAATTCGCCTTCGAGAAGTGACATCGCAACCCTATTCCGTTCTCGAATCCGTGTTTTCAACAGAATAGCACAATCAGGCGTGTTACGCATCGGGATTAACATAGCGCAGAAACAGCGGCCTGCGTTGACACTTCCTTGTGTGCGCGTCATTATCAAACCGCAACAGGGGCGGCAAACGATGACGTGTCTAGTGGTACTGTTCGCATCGCTTGGGCAGGCGAGCGAACCAATCGTGTACTTCGATTTCGAGAAATACTTCGAAGCCACGCCGGACGATTCCGTTTTGCGGTACGACGCGATTCGTTTTGTCGCATCGCTCCAGGGCGTGGTAAACCGCAAAGGCCCGCGACTAGCGATGCGGTTGCTTAACGGCGAAAGCACCAAAGGGCCAATCAATTTGGATGACTACTGGCTTGCCACGCTGAAGCGCGGTTGGCTGCGGGAGAAAACCATCAAGCGCATGGATTCGCTCGAGGCGCTCATAGCCACGTTTCCCGAAGCGCGGGAGGGAGTCGTCGTATGGGATCCAGCCGTTCCCGCGACATCAAACGTGGCCGCGACCATCTGCGGGGTTGAGGGTTGGCTACCCGTGCGCGCGGGAGGTTTGCTCTACGAGAAACTAATCGATAGCGGGCCCAAGTTGCCGGTAAAGCTTTCGCTGGTTGGCCAGTTCACGGGAGCGGAAACCGGCAGTGCGAAGTGTGACGCCTATCTCTGGGCAAAGCGCACCTACCTCGACACGGGCAAGACCAATCCCAACATGATGGCCAACTACATAGATGCCTACACACAGCGCCCCGGTCAGCCCGGATTCCATTACGACGATCTGTACAACGCGACTATTGCGAATCACGACTACTATATTGCCTGGCGTTCATTCTTTTTCGATCTCAGCCCGTGGGGAGATGAAGCGCCAGTCGACGATCCAAATCAGCCCATTGGAACCGACAAGAACACCCTGATTGAGATACTCCGTGCGCAGGTCGCGCGGAACGAGGGAAAGTCGCTCACGATGGTCGGGGGCATGGTCCCTTGGAATTTGAAGTACACCAATCACGGTCCGGCAGGCGGCTCGCATGCGCCGGTGCCCAGCGAGTGGGAATACACGGCATTGCTATCCGCACACAATGCCATGATGGACGCGGATGCGCTTGGGCTCGCATGTCTCAGCAATGCGTCCGCGTACATGCATCATCCAATGCAGCTTCGCTATCGCCAGACTGAATTGACCGTGAAACCCAAGCTGAAACAAAAGACATACGTGCTCATTTACATGGGCGATTACGATTCATCGGCTTGGTTGTCCCGTCAGATACCCTTGGTGTGGGATGACGAATCGCGCGGCGAGATTCCAATCGCATGGGCGTTTAATCCCATGCTTGCTTCGCGCGTACCCTATGCGTTTGACCATGTTTTTCGCACAAAGACCCCGAACGATCATTTCATCGCGGGCGAGGGAGCCGGCTATCTGAATCCCAACTTGTTGACCGGCGACCGGCTGGGAAGCGGCGTTCCGGATGCACTCGACATTTGGACGACGCAGAATCTCATTGCATACCAGCGATTCGGCATGACCATCACAGGATTCGTGATAAACGGCAACCATGGCGACATGCCGTTGCGCGTACAGGAATCGTTCGCAAAGTTTTCGCCGCACGGCGTCGGTATGCAACTTGGCTTTGAACAGCCAATCGTGAACGGCACGCCGTTCGTCCGACACGCTGCCGACATTTACCCAGATTTGAACAACCTGCCCAAAACTGCGGCAGAGATGGCGCAGTTTGCAAAACCTGAGAAACCCCAGTTTCTGATATTTCGTCTGATACTTCAGACCCCGAGCACGGTCCTGCGACTTCGCGATCAGCTTGAACGGGATTTTGCACAACAGAACTGGGAGTTCTGCGATCCGCAAACGTTTTTTGCTCTCTACAAACAGGCCCACCAAAACTAAATTCGGATACATGCGTGTCCTGCCGCATACCTGATTGATAGCGTAAACATCGGCGGGTGTTTGAAGCGTTGGGAAATGTGATAGTGAACGCCAACGTTTTCTTCCGCGCATGGGGCGTTTTATGGAGGGTGGTAAATTCCTCGCGTTGCTCGGGATGACGGTGAACGAGGGTCTGAGCTAGAGGAAGGAGAAAGTCCAGCGGATCTCGATGTTTTGATTGCGGTACATCTCCGGCACTGCAAAAGGGAAGGCGCCGAAGGGCCCGGCCTGTTCGATCGCCTGTTGGCATAGACCTGCAAATGTCGCTGAATCCCCTGCTTCGACGATAGTGACGCCAGCAAGCCTTCCGTCCGGGGCGATTGCGCAATCAACAACCGCCTCCGTGGAAGAATTGCCGGAGTACCGGACCTGGATCAGGGCCTTCCAGCGCTTTTCAACGCGATCGCGGATATGCCGAAGATACGGAGCAAAATCGCTCTGCATCGCTTCGTAACTCAAGAACCCTTTGCTCTTGACTCCACCTTCGACTTTGCTCTGCGACTTACCCACCGTCCTCTCTGGCACGGGCGGCGCATCAGCCTTGGCGACGACAATGGCGGCGTCTTGCGGTAATTGTTCGTCAGGCTCCTTTGGCTGCTCGGCCACGGCCTTCTCGACAGCCTCCATGCGCACGGGTGGGGCAGGGTTTTCCCTGGGCTTGGGTAGTGGGCGGGCCTCGGGCTTTGTCTCCGCTACGGGTTCCTTCTGCGGTGCAGGCGCAGCGGGCACCGGGGCAGGAGGCGCTGGCGGTTGTGGCGTGGGGATGCGCGGCGGCGCGATTTGATCCGAGTCACCGACCGCGCCCGCATCGGGCGTAATGCCGCCATTATCCGCGGGAGACATGTCCTGCGCCTTCGAATCATGCTCTGCGATTAGATTGGTATCGGGATTCACGGGAACTTCGGCTGGCGCGCCTGGGTCGATGAGCGCCTTCGGCTCCTCCGGTGGGCGAAGTGTTACGACAAGGGG
The DNA here is from genome assembly GCA_937928585.1 of uncultured bacterium. Classification (GTDB taxonomy): domain Bacteria; phylum Hydrogenedentota; class Hydrogenedentia; order Hydrogenedentales; family SLHB01; genus JABWCD01. Next base: position 14,498 of record CALEZK010000178.1, read on the forward strand.
TTGTTGCTCGGGTGGCGCGGGCAGAAAATGGGTCCCCGAATTGGGACAGCCGGCCGGCACGAAAAGCAGCATGGCATGCACGGCCAAAGCCGCGATGACTGCCCATCGCATGCGCGAACGATATTCTTGAGGCAAATGTTTCGTAGGATCGTTAGACATCGAGTCCACCGCCTTGCTACCGGTGGGATTGCATTCTAGCAGAACTAGACTATGGCGTCCGATATCATGACAATGTGGCCGCGATGGCCCTGTCATATGACAAAGGTCTTCCCGCGCCAAAATTATTCAAGGCAGATTGACAATGATTGCATTCGCGCAAACGGTACTTATCGCACTTAACGCCGCATTCGCTGCGCCGGGCGATTGGCCGGAGCCGCGTCACAACCCGCAGCTCACTGCGATTCAGCCGGTATCCGGCACGATGAAAGATGCGCCGACGCCCGCGGGTCGCATCGATCTCGGCAGAACGCCTCCGGCGATAACTTCGGTAAACTTCGGTGAGGGTTCTGCTTCAGGCCTGTTCATAGTTGCGGGAAAATTACGGTGCATTGACACAAACGGCAACCTGCGCTGGGAATCACACCCCGCGGGCCTGAACTACGAGTCGATCGTCGCGCACGAAGACCTGGATGGCGACGGGAAGGCGGAAGTGTTGCTGCAAGCGGGGCGCCCAACGCAACCTTTCGGCGCGGCCGTGTTGGTTTCCCTGGATGACGGCGCGGTCCTTTGGCAATACGATGTTGAGCCGATGTCGTATGCATGGTACCTCTTCGCGGATTCGTACTGGCCGAACGACACAAAAAAACAGATCGTAGTCTTGATGCATGCATATCCGCCGGACAAAGACAACGGCTATATCACGCTGTTCGCATTTGAAGGGGCAGCTTCGCCTGTCCAGAAGTGGCGCTACGCTTTTGAAGAGTACACCTGCTTTCCCTCGCTGCTGCGAAACGACATCGATTCCGACGGGGTTCAGGAAATCGTGGTGCAGACGCACAGCCGCATGTGGCATCTCGATGCAGTTACCGGGGTGAAGAAGAATCACATCCACTGGGATGTTTCACCCGGAAACGAACGCAGTTATGGACTCGTGAAGTTCACCGATGTAAACAAAGATGGGCGCAATGATTTCTTGTGCATCGCGACCTTCGCGCAGCACCACGAGGTGTTGCTCAACAAAGAGGGCGCGTTTGAGAAGGCATGGGGCTATGGTTGGGCGGAAAGCGTAACCACGGGCAAAGTGGCCACAACACACCCTAACGAGCCGGATGTTGATATCGATGGCGATGGCGCAATGGAGATCGTGCTTTCCATGTACAACTCCGAGAACGAGAGCGCATGGTTGACGCGCATATATGATGCCGTGACTGGCACGTTGAAGTATCGCGTACCGGGCGCCATCGCGGTAGGCACGGGCGATCTCAATGGAGACGGCGCAACGGATCTGCTGGTAAATTTGTCTTCGGATCCATCAAAGTCGAAAACGGATGGCGTCAAGCTTTTTTCATTCCAGGGTGGCACGCAATCCGTGCTGTGGGAAGACGCGACATTCACCGCGTTGCCGACGAACAAGCAAGGCGAGCTTCGCGTCAGCAAAGGCGAAGAGCGCTTCAAGCTACTGATAGACCCGGCGGACACCATCACCCTGGAGCCCTGGACGAAACCGGCTAGAGAGAACAAGGCCACGTTCGTGAATATCCCCGCGCTCGTCGGCCCCGGCATGCCGGATTTGTTGGCGGTAGATGTGAACATGGACGGCCGCAATGAGCTGATTGCGTATCAAGAACCGCATGTGCGCGCGCAATCGTGGAATGGCACTGCGTTCGACTTGATCGCGGAAGCAACGTCGAGCGCAATGCCGGTCTTTGCGGATTTTGATGCGGACGGCGCTCTCGACATCGCAACCTGCGAAGTGAAACCAGGTCAGACACCCGTGGTGGAAGTGAAGACGCCGTCACAGTCGAACCGATCGGTTTGGCGCTCCTCGCTTCCACCAACTGACCGCGCGGGGTTACCGCACCCGCGATTGGCGTATCTGCGCAGCGCGCATTTCACCGGCAATCCCAACCCGGACCTCTATCTCTACGCGGGCACGCCCGTCGTGCGTAGTGTCGGAATCGACGGACGCACCGGAAACGTGTTGTGGGAAAAAGGGGAATCACCCGGAATCGAACGGTACTGGGCGCCAACGGTAAACCTCGCATCGACATTTGATTTCGATTCGGACGGCAAGAGCGATCTGGTGTTTACCAATCCCGATTATTACTGCGTTGCTTCGGCGATAAACGGCGAACCTTTGCTGGGTCCCTTGTTTCCGCCGAAGATTTTCAATCAACCCAGCCAGGGTCTGTATACGATGCCGGTCATTCTCGATCGCGTTGACCTTGGGCCGATGGTCGCGCTCATTGGTGGTCACTACTTCCAGGCGGCGATGTCTGTTCGTGCGGAACCACTTTGGCACTCAGTCCCGACCTGCGGGCCCGCGCGCAGCGGTGAAGAAGGATTCATTCGAGACACCGACGGATCCTGGCTCATGGGATTCGGACGACAGAACGGGAATTTTGCGTGCATCAATGTTGCAAACGGCACAGTCCGCTGGGAAATTCCGGTTGCCGCAACGTGCAGCGATGTTGTTAGTTGTGACATCGATGGCGACGGCAGGCAGGAGTTCGTTTTCGGGACGAGTCACGCCGCGCTCTACGCTGTGGGCGATGAGGGCGGCAAGCCGCGTGTCGCATGGCAGGCGCAATTAAGCGGTGCGTCTGGCACGCCCCTGTTGGCGGACCTCACAGGTGATGGCAGGACGGACATCGCGGTGCCGACTGCGGATGGCTATATCACGCTGTTCACGTCGCCATCCGGACCGTGAGCGCGCATGATCTACGTCACTGTCGGGACCATGTTCATGGACTTTCCTCGATTGATTCACGCCATGGACCGGATTGCCGCAGACACTGGTGAACATGTCATTGTACAAACCGGAATGGGCCGGACGAAGCCCGTTCACTGCGAACATTTTGACTTCAAACCACGCGAAGAAGTTCTGGCCATTCAGAGTACGGCCCGCGTGGTTGTGTGCCACGCGGGGATCGGAAGCGTATCCGACGCGCTGTACGCGGGGCGGCCCTTGGTCGTCGTGCCACGCCTGAAAGCCTTCAAAGAGCACCTGAATGACCACCAATTGGACCTCGCGCGCGCGGTCGAAGCGCGCCGCTGGGGGAAGGCCGTGTTCGACATCGCGGGCCTTGCCAATGCCTGCGCGAATCCACCGTCAGCGCATGAAAACTATGCCCCGGCCCGTGCACCCTTGGTGGCTGCGCTCCGCGCCTTCGTCGAACGGCGCGGCTGACTGGGCAAACTCGTCACCGGCAAACACCCTCACTCACGATTGTCGCATCATCCGTTCTTGTTCTTTGTTTGCATCATGGACGGAACGATCTATACGCTACATGTTGGCGCGGCGGCGCACGTCCATTTAATCTTAATTTTTCGACTCGGGGGCAATACATGAAGCGGCAGTACGTGCAATCGTTGCAAGACGGCGATACCGTGAACGATTACTTTATAGCCGTCCGCAAGGATGTGCGTGAACAGCAAAAGGGCGGCAAGTTCCTGGGCATGGTCTTCAAGGACCGGACGGGAGAAATCGGCGGCATACAGTGGACCAATGCGCTGGCCGCCGCAAAGCTATTCGAACTGGGTGATGTGGTGAATGTTCGCGGGACCGTCACCAGCTATCAGGATCGCCTTCAAATTCGCGTGGATCAGGTTCTTCCACTTCGCGCGGAGGAATATAATCTCGACGACCTCGTTTACAAGCCAGAGAACACCGAAGAGGTTAGCCAGACCTTTCGCGGAATCATGGACACCGTAAAGAACGAATGGTTGCGAAAGCTTGTTTTCGCCTTCTTGGATGACGAAGAGTTCATGAAGCGTTTTTCCGCCGCCGCGGCGGGAAAGAAGTGGCACCACGCATATCGTGGCGGTCTTTTGCAGCATTGCACGGAGCTCGCCCGGCTCGCGGCGGCGGTGAGCGAGATATTTCCACGGCTCGATCGGGACGTGCTGCTCACGGGTGTGCTGGTGCACGACATTGGCAAGCTGGAAGAGATGTCGCAGGACATGTTTGTCGATTACACGACAGCCGGCAAGCTGTTGGGTCATCTTGCCATTGGCGCGGAGATGGTGCAGCAACGTATTGCGACCATCCCCGACTTTCCGGAGAGTCTTCGGTTGCAGGTGCTGCACTGCGTGTGGTCGCACCACGGCGAAATGGTGAACGGCTCTCCCGTTGTGCCGAAGACGGTCGAGGCGCTCGTCCTGTATCACATCGACAATCTTGACGCGCAGACCGACGCATTTTTCCGAATCATCGATGAAACGCGCGAGAAGGGCCAGACCTGGTCCGACTACATTCAGATGATCGAACGGCAAGTGTGGACGAAGGAGAGGATGTAAAGCGTCTCCCATAGACGGATGGACACGACATGGCGCAAGTGGAACGGCGGTACAGCATCGGGGAAGTAAGCGAACTTCTTGACGTGCCTATTCACGTCTTGCGGCAGTGGGAATCGCGCTTTCCGCAACTCAAGCCCAAGCGCGATCGCGTCAAGCGGCGTTACTATCTGCACGCCGACATCGAAATCGCGCGACGCATCAAACAGCTTACCCGCCATGAGAAACTATCGTCCGAGGGCGCGCGCATGCGCCTCACGCAGGAACTGCATATAGAAGGCAGACCCAAGACGCGCAAGGAATTGTTGGACCTTGTGGATCGGATTGAGAATGATGTGCGCGACTTGCTGGATCTTTTGGATCGAAAGCCGACCGACCCACAACGGTAGCTGCGCACTGTTTTCCCCGCAAAAGTAAAACGGGCGTCTTGCGTTACAAAGAACGAAAGACGCCCGTGTCAATTCAAGCGATTTAGCTGTTGCCGGCGCCGGTCGAAGAGGAAAGCTGTTGCAGGGTGTCGATCATCGGCACGAAGAGGGCCAAGAACAACAGGCCGACGACAATACCGATGATAACGGTCATGATGGGCTGAATCATTTCGCCAATTGCCCCGAGCGTGATGTTTACTTCTTCTTCGTATGTCTCGGCGATATGCTCGGCAATTTGATCGAGCTGACCGGACTCTTCGCCGGTGACGAGCATGTCCGTCACCACGGGCGGAATCACCGGGTTTGCCCGGCGCAGCGGTTCTTCGATGCCTTCGCCGCGTTCGACCGAATCACGAACGTGCTGCATGACATTTGCGACGGCCGTGTTGTGCACATTGCTGCGCACAAGATCCAGCGTCACCATCATCGAAAGGCCGCTGCGGAGCAACAGCGACATAGAGCGCGTGAACTCGACAACGGCAGTCTTGCGAACGACCGATTTACCGATTTTCGGAATACTGATCTTCCATCGGTCAAATTTGAGGCGCCACCAAGGAGATCTTCCCAATAACTTGTAAGCGACGATTACACCGACGACGATTGCAACGACCGATCCGATAAACCACGGATTGGTGAGCGTTTCCATCGTGCGGATGAAGAATTTCGTATAGGCAGGCGGATCAATGCCCAAGCGGTCGAAGAGATCTTTGAATTCCGGCACGACAATTTTGGCTATAAGGAACAACACCAGCGCAGCAGCCACGACAAGTATGCACGGATACATTAATGCAGCGAATACGCGACGACGCAACATGCCCCGGCGTTCGCGATACTTGACCAGGCGCTTTAACACTACGTTCAGCGTACCGCTGGCTTCCGACGCTTTCACGAGATTGATGAAGACGGGATCAAACTGCTTCGGCCAGCGCTCGAATGCCTGCCACAACGCGTTGCCGCTTTCGACGAACTGGGTAATGTCGCTAACGAGGGCGCGAATGCCCGCCCGTTCACCGCGTGTCGATAGAATCGATAAAGCGCGCAGCAGCGGTGTGCCCGCTTCGAGAAGCATGATGAACTGGCGAAGGAAGTCCGTTACGTCTTGATCTTTGACGTTGCTGCCGAAGCGGCGCCCCATGCCGGCGCCTGCAAACGACGCCATGCTGCGGGAAGGCGCGGCGGTTTCCGCGGCGACGGCCTCTTCAAGGTCAAATGTAGCGCGCGCCGTGACCCTACGCGAGCCCGCGGCCCGTTTCGCGCTGGAAGCCGCGCCTTCGGCACGGACCCCGCGGCCGCCTTTATCGCCTTTGATCGCCATGGCTCTTCATCCCTCCATCCACCCCCGGCTCCGTGCCAGGGCAGGTTCGTCAATTCGTTGTATTCTTTGCGTTCGTTTCGTTCCAGTAAATCACGCGCGGTGAAGCGTTCTCCGGGAAGTAAACGACAGCCTCGATGGCGCGCGCGACCAGTTTTTCTTCCTTGGCGCGTCCTTCGAGATCTTCCACTTTGCCAACACTGGCGATTCGGAAGCACCGTGAGGAGAACGCAATCTCCCGCGGCAATGCCGTCGGATCTTCCACAGGCGGCTTGAAATTGAATCCTGTGGCGTCTTTTCCGGCGGCTGCCTTAAGCGCGTCTGCAGACGAGATTGGGCGCGCAGCGATTACGTTCTTCGCAACATCCGGGGTAACGCCCAAGGCAGCTTCAATGACAGCGCTGGACGCGGTGTTGATGTTTATCTGAGCAGTCGCTCCATTGAGGTCCGCTGCGCTCTGCGCCGTCAGATCGGCTGCGCGTTCCGCGGTCAAAACTTCCGACGTGACGAGTCCGTTATTTACCAGCTCTTCGACTGTGGCGAGCCAAGTGCGGTTCTCGTCACCCGCGGCAGGGGCTGCGCCATCAAGGCGGGGCAGCCGTTCGCGGATTTGGCGGGCCTTATCACCATCAATCTTGAGAATCGACATCAGCACCGCGGGCGGCGCGAGGTTCACATTGATTTTTGCGCTTTCGTCGGTAATCACGACCGCAGCGCGTCCGGCGTATGCAGTATCGATTACCGGCAGATCGACGGCCGGATCGCGCGAAACTTTGGGATCCGCGTTTTCGTCGACCCAACGCGGCATAATGTACACGGGAACTTCGATTGCCAACGGATTGGAGAGGATATCGCCCGTCTTTCCGGAGGCAATCGCTGTTTGCATCTGCGCGATGGCAGCTTCAACACCACTTTTCGCGACCCAACCGGCCCGCGCTTCCTGCTGATCGAGCAACATGTTTTCACGTTCGAGTTCCATGTAGCGATACATGGCAAAGCTGGTCAACATGACTAGCATTAGCATTGCGAGCGCGAAAATGAGGGCCGAACCCTCCGCGTTCCGATGGCGCTGGTTGCTCATGGCACATTCACCTCGAAGACGGCCTTACGCGCGGATTGCATGCGTTCGGTATTGCCAGGCAAGCCCAAACTGAGCGAAACGCGTACCGCGCGCGGATGGCCGGGCAATGTCCATTCC
>CALEZK010000179.1 GCA_937928585.1 uncultured bacterium
GAATATACCACACATCCGGTGTCTATACAACGGAATCGTGCATTCGTTACACGATTTCGTTTCGTCGAGAATAATGTGTGTGAAAAATAAGGATGGCGGGCTGAATCAACCCGCCATCAAAGAATTTCTTGATCTGCACGAAAGAGAACTAGAGTACGTTGACCCAGCCGCCGTTCGCGAAAACCACGAGGAAGTACCAAATCGGAATCCAGAACAACCACAACAGAAACATTTGTATTCTCCTCTCGGTTTAGAAACCGTTCTTTTCCCCTAAGAATCCCCATTCACAGTCTGTTTCGGACCGGGAGAAACAACGAAGCAATTCGCGCCTGCCTCTCCTTCCGCTTCCGAATGACTCCTGCTAACGCCGGTATGAAACCGGTATAGTCGTTCTGGAGTCAAAAGTCTGTGGATGATGCGGAATTCTTAGAAAGGATACCACGTCGCGTACAGAAGAACCCACAGAATCCACCAGAAGAACCCCAGAATAAACATACCTACAGACCTCCTTTCCACTTTCGGTTCGTTGTCTGCCCCCCATGGAGCTTCTGGGCAGGAGTATAGCACAAGGCCTTGTAGGATACAACGCCTTGTGCTGATTAAATTTGGCTAACCCTTTCTAGGGGTATTCCCCCTATTTTCGCCGGATGGAACCCGCCTCCCTGTTTGCTGCATCATGCCTATTTTAGCCTTAGGAGCGATGCCATGCTGGAAGAATCCAATCTGTTGGGACGCCGGACATTTCTGGGCACGATGGCGGGGGTTGCCGCATCTGGGTTTGTGTCGACGGCTCAGGGGGAAACAGCAAAACCGAATATTCTCTTCGTAATGACTGATCAGCAACGGGCGGACACGATCGCCGCGCTGGGCAATTCCGGGATCTATACGCCAAACATGGATCGGCTTGCGCGCCGCGGGGCCGCCTTCACCCGTGGGTACTCGACATGTCCGGTTTGCGTTCCGGCGCGCTACACCATTCGCACTGGGTGCGAACCCCACACGACGGGGATTTTTCAGAACGGCCCGCAAGACCTCGTGCCGGGACAACCGGAGAACATGGAAGCGCGTTGTGGTGAGTATCTTGCGCGCACGATGACGCGTCTGGGTTACCGTACTTTTGGAATCGGCAAGTTTCACACGGCGAAGCGAAACGAAGATGTCGGTTTCGAGACCCACCTGCATAGCGAGGAAATGTACGGTTCGCAGACCGATCGGGATAACGACGCGTATGCGTCGTATATCGCGAAGCACCATCCGCAGTTCAATTACATCGAAGACTTCATGGGAGAAAGGTCGGCTCATTACTATATTCCGCAGACAAGCCTCCTCCCCCCTCACCTGACGGTGGAATCCTGGGCAGCGGACCGTGCCGTAGAACTTATTTCAAAAGAAGATGCGCGACCGTACTTCGGGTTTGTGTCGTTTGTGGGTCCGCACCCGCCAATCGCGCCACCGATTCCGTTCAATCGCATGTACAACCCCGATGCCATGCCCAACCCGGTGCGGGGCGTAGCGGAAGTCGATTCGATGGACGAGCAAATACTTTGGATGAACCATGCGGTGTGGGCGGAGGACATCAATGATTCCCTTGCGCGAAAGATCAAGGCGCGATATTACGGGATGATCACGCATATCGACCAGTGCCTTGGCCGTATTCTGGATGCCGTGGAGGAACGGGGTGACGCGGACAACACGCTGATTGTTTTTTATTCCGATCATGGCGACCACCTGGGCGATCATGGAGGCTGGCAGAAAGAAAGCTTCTTCGATGCGGCATGCAACGTGCCGTACCTGGTGAGCTGGCCGGCGAAGATTGCGCCCAAGCAATTGCGCGGCGAGATCGTTTGCCTGACGGACCTTTTCGGAATTGCGACGGCGGCGGCCGGCGCGCCGGACCTGCGACAGGGTGTCGACGTGCTGGGACTAATCGCGGGTAACGCCGCGCCGCGCGATCACCTGATTGGAATGTACGGCGTGCCTGGGACACCCCGCTTCAAGATTATGGTGCGCGAAAAGGATTGGAAGTACATATACTTCGCCAACGGCGCCCGCGAGCAGCTTTTCAATGTAACCGAAGATTCGAAAGAAGTGCGGCAACGCCTGGCCGACGCGCCGGAAGTTGCGGCCCGGCTGAAATCCATCGCTACCGAGGCCTGCAAGCGACCGAACGTTGATCGGGCACTCGATAATGACGTGTTACGCGCGTTCCCCTATGAAGCGCGACCGCTGCAGAGAATTCTGCAGTTCGACCGTTCGCGGGGCGTGTCGGGTTTTCCCGAGCGACCGGAAGACATAATAAAGTCTTAGCGATAACGGCTGTACGAAGTACAGGTATAAGAATCGGGGCAACGGCGAAGCGGCCGCTGCCCCGATTTGTTAGCATGCAACGTGGCGTCTAGACGTCGTAGTAGAGGTGATACTCGAACGGCGTGGGACGCAGGCTCATGGGGAGTACTTCGCGTTGCCGCTTGTATTCGATCCATGTTTCGATCACGTCCTTGGTGAATACATCGCCTTTCAGCAGGAAGTCATGATCCTTTTCAAGGCTGTCCAGCGCTTCGGCGAGACTTCCAGGCGTCTGCGGAATCTTCGCTTTCTCTTCGGCGGGCAGATCGTAAAGGTCTTTGTCCATGGGAGGACCCGGGTCGATCTTGTTTTGAATACCGTCAATGCCTGCCATCAGGATTGCGGAGAACGCAAGGTACGGGTTGCATGAGGGATCCGGCACGCGGAACTCGACGCGCTTCGCTTTTGGGCTTGGCGAGTACATCGGAATGCGGCAACAGGCGCTGCGGTTGCGGCTCGAGTACGCCAGATTCACCGGTGCTTCGTATCCCGGTACAAGACGGCGGTAGGAGTTCGTTGTCGGGTTGGTCAATGCGACCAGCGCGGGCGCGTGCTTCAACAAACCGCCAATGGCCCAGATCGCTTCCTGGCTGAGTCCGGCATACTTGTCGCCCGCGAAGAGCGGCTTGCCGCCTTTCCACAGACTGAAGTGCGTGTGCATGCCGGAGCCATTGTCGCCGTATAGCGGTTTCGGCATGAAGGTGACGGTCTTGTTGTCGTTTTTCGCGCAGTTCTTGATGATGTACTTGTACATCGACATCTTGTCGGCCATGACGGTAAGCGAATCGAAACGCAAATCGATTTCGCACTGGCCGGCGGTTGCGACTTCGTGGTGGTGCGCTTCGACCGTGAGTCCGCAATCAATCATCGTCTGGACCATGCGGCTGCGAAGATCCTGCAGCGAATCCGACGGCGGCACAGGGAAATAGCCTTCCTTGTAGCGCAATTTGTGGGCGAGATTGTGACCGCCTTCGTCGCGTCCGCTGTTCCAGATGCCTTCGACGCTGTCTACCTTGTAGAACCCGAGGTTTGCCGCCTGGTCATACTGGACATTGTCAAAAACGAAGAATTCGGCTTCGGGACCCATGAACGCGGTGTCCGCAATGCCTGTGGAGATGAGATAGTTTTCCGCCTTCTGCGCGATGCAGCGCGGACAGCGGCTATAGCGTTCCTTTGTGATTGGATCGAGAATGTTGCAGTAGAGAATGATTGTTTTGATCTCGGTGAATGGATCGATGGTGGCGGTCTTCGGGTCCGGCATCATGAGCATGTCGGATTCGTTGATCGCCTGCCATCCGCGAATACTGGATCCGTCGAAGCCGAGGCCGTCTTCGAAGGAGTCTACAGTCAATTCGCTGGC
>CALEZK010000180.1 GCA_937928585.1 uncultured bacterium
GGTCTTTTGCGGTTAAAGAATGCGGTCGACAGGAATCCAACGGCGCACCGAGTTGATCAAGTGGACCGCACGCGCGTGCCGAAGGTCTTCTTTGGCAATTACGCGCTCGACGATGCGTCCTTCGCGCAGCAAGGTTTCTCGAAACGTGCCCGCGAGCAGTCCGCACGCAACTGGCGGCGTGCACAGCGTACCCTCGAAGTCGGCGACGATGTTAGCAGTGCAGCACTCGGTAATTTCGCCTTTCTCATTCCAGAGAATGACGTCGGCGCAGTCCTGCCGCGATTTCAGTGCTGCTTCGTAGATATCGCGTCGTGTCGTCTTGTGATACAGGAAGATGTCTTTAGAGTTCACCGGGGTGGGAGCAAAACCCAAAGTAACTTTCCGCGCCGGCGATAGGGGTAGAACCTCGAGTCTGGCGAAGCCCGTTTGGTCCACCAACAGCCGAATTCTCCTGGTTTCACTCCCCAAGCCGACGGTACTTTCTTGCAGCAGGGCGCGAATGCTTTCGCTGTCGCATGCGATGCCGAAGTATTCCGCGGAGCCGGCCAAGCGGCGGAGATGCTCCTCAAGCAGGAAAAAGCCGTCGCTGTATAGGATTGTTTCGAGCAGTTCGAAAGGCGGCCGGCGATCCGTAAGGACGGCCGCCTTGGTCCGGCATTCGGCATACTCATTCTCGGGGAGCGAGTCCCACGTAATGCCGCTGCCGACTGGATATGTTGCGCTGCCGTTGTCTGTGTCGATGGTCGCGCATCGAATCGCCACGTTAAAGGATGCAGATCCGTCCGGAGCCATCCATCCAATTGTCCCGCAGTATGCGCCGCGCCGATGCGATTCCAGCTCCCGTATGATTTGCATGGTGCGTATTTTAGGTGCGCCAGTGACTGAGCCCGACGGAAAGAGCGCGGCAAGGATCTCGCTCACACTGGCTTTAGTGCGAGAGTGAATCTCGGATGTCATCTGCCAGATCGTTGGATAGCGCTCGACCGTGAACAGGGAATCCACCTTAACGGAACCAATTTCGCTAATTCTGCCCATGTCGTTTCGGATTAGGTCCACAATCATCACGTTCTCAGCTCGATCCTTGGGCGAACGAGCAAGCTCCAGCGCGGTTGACTTGTCTTCTTCGGTCCATCGTCCGCGTGCGCGCGTACCCTTCATAGGACGCATGGTTAGCGCACCGGATTCCAATTTAAAGAAAAGCTCTGGCGATACGCAGGCCAACTGGAATCGTCCTGAATGGACATATGCACAGTGATCGGCCTGTTGCGCGCGGGCCAAGTCGTGAAACCAGGACTGCGCATCACCGGAGAAGGCAGCAAACATCGGAAAAGTGAAATTGACCTGATACGTATCGCCTGCGCCGATATATGACCGGATGCGCGATACGCGTTCAGCGTAATCCGACTCTGAAACGCCTGCCCGCCAGGGCCCCACCGTATAGTTTCGTGGCGTGAATTCCGGTAGACAGGGTTGATCATAAATTCCGAACCAAAGTAGCGGAAGATCACCGGGAGAATGGCTTGCGAGCGCGGAATCGAACGCTGGGGCCGCTTCGTACGCGATAAAACCGGCGGCCCAGTTGCCGTCTGCTAAGAATCTTTCAACGCGCATCAGCGCGGGCAATACTTCCTGAATCGTGCGCGCTACGAGAACTTCGTTGGGCTTTGTAAATGCAAGCTGCCTGGTACGCGATACGAAAGACACATCGCCGGGCGCGCCCATTGATCATCCTCGCCTGGAAAGGAAAACGCGGGTTGCATTCGCGGTCGTTTGCTCGACGAAATCGTCGTAGGCGATTCCTTTTACCGCTGCAAGCGCCGCAGCGGTTTTGACAACGTAAGATGGCTCGCAGCGTTTACCGCGATGCGGCTGCGGAGAAAGGTAGGGGCTATCGGTCTCGACGAGCAGGCGATTCATCGGTACGACTTGTGCCGCACTTCGCAATAGCGTTGCCTTTGGATAGGTTACATTTCCAGCGAATGATATGTAGTAGTCCCGTTCGATGCACAATTCCGCAAACGAAGGACCGCCGGAAAAGCAGTGCATAATCACGGCAGGGAGATTTACGTCATGTTCGCGAAGGATGCTCAGCGCGTCTTCGTCTGAATCGCGGTTGTGAATTACGACGGGCAGTGCCAACTCGGCGGCCAGGCGTAGCTGCGCGTGGAATGCGCGTTGCTGTGCGTCGCGCGGCGCATCGTTATGAATGTAGTAGTCCAACCCAATTTCGCCAATCGCAACGACGGAAGGACGAGTTGCGAGCCCGCGGAGGATATCGAGATTCTCCGGGGTTACCTGTTCGGGATGGTAAGGGTGAACACCAACGGCAGCAAAGATGCCGTGCGCTGTCAGGGATACCGCCTTCTGACTCGCGGCGATATCATCGCCGATAAGTACGATCCACTCGAGGGCTTCAAGCGCGCGCGCGGTGACTTCCGCACGGTCTGCGTCGAATGCCGCATCATGCAGGTGACAATGCGTATCGACCGGGCGCATTACGAGCCGGCGCCGGGGTTTCCGCCTCCGGAATGCCCACCGCCCCCTCTACGCCGCCGACGCCGCCGGCTTGCGCCGCCGTGTCCGCCTTCGCGGTCTTGTCGGGGTTGTGCTGGCTGCTGGCCGGGCTGCGGAGGCTGAGCACCCTGCGGTGGACGCGGCCCGCGATCCCGGTTGCGATCCTGGTGCTGCGGACGATCATCGCGTCTTGGGTAGGGCTGTTGATGCCGTTGCTGCGCACGAGAATCCGGCGCGCCCTGGCCAAAATCGACCACTGCGCCACCGTCATCATCCGCATCTGCATGATCGGCGACAGCCATCACACCGTCGTCCGCGCCCATGTCCTCAAGGCGTTCGGCCCAGTCATCAGGCTTGTGTCGAATATCCGAACGCGCAAATGCGCCCTCGTGGCCGAGCGCTTCCTGGTATTGCACAACTTCTTCGTCGCGGCCTGCAACGGCGGACATTTCCCTGCGTCCGCGCTGTTCCTGATACTGCTCGTTCTCATAGCTGAGGCAACACAGCAGGCGACCGCACTGGCCGCTAATCTTGGAAGGATTCAGCGACAGATTCTGGCGCTTGGCCATTTTCATGGAAATCGGCTTGAACTCCCGAAGCCACGTCGAACAGCATAGTTCCCGGCCACAGACGCCAATGCCTCCAAGAATCTTCGCCTCGTCTCGCACCTGGATATGCCGCAATTCGATCCGCGTTTTCAGATCTTGCGCGAGGTCACGCACGAGTTGCCGGAAATCCACGCGATCATCCGCGGTGAAATAGAAAATTAGTTTGTGGCGGTCGAAGGTGTATTCGGCGTCGACGAGTTTCATGGGGAGATTGCGCTCGCGTATCCGCATCCAGCAGGTTTCTTTCGCGCGCTCTTCTTCCATCTGAATATGGTGAAACGTCGTTTCGTCCTGGTGCGTGATTTTGCGCACCACGTTCATCTTGAAACGCCCCTTTGCCGCTTCCGGCACGGGTTCCGGCGGCAGGATGCACGTGCCGTATTCCAAGCCCCGTTCGGTGCGCACGATGCAATCATCGTTGCGCTGCAGGGGAATGTCTTCGCAAAGAAAAGTAAACACCCGCGTTGGTTTGCGCAGGCGCACTTTCACTGTTTCCATCGTTGCCATAAACTCCCAGCACTGGCTTTCGCCGTGCGTGACGCATGCGTCATCGCTATTTGGCCGCAAGGGCGAAGAACAACTCGCGAAACACCCGCTCTTCGGGAATAAACCGGTCCAGGTTTACGCGGGCTTCTTCAATTGCGGCGATCTTGGCGGCGTTGTCGCCGCCGGACTGACCGATGCTCTTGCGCCGGTCTTTGTTCCAAATGCGGTCCATACCATTTGCGGTAGTGGCCACCAACTCATCACGATACCACGTTTGAAGGAGATAGAGGTACTCCACGATGTCTTTCTGGACGATGGCGGCAAGCGCCGCCAGGCGATCTTCCTTGGCCCGTTCTACGTCCTCATTCTGCGCATCCGAACCGGATTCTGCTTTTACAGCGGACTCGATCCGCTTGCGTTGATCGTTCAGGAAGGCTGAAAACTCCTCCGCCAGCACGACAGGGTCGGTGCCGGTAGCGATTTTTTCGACCAGCGACAAGACCACATCGCGCTTTTCCGACTCAACCAAATCCAGCGCGCGGGTCATCTGGCCTTCCGAAATTTCTGCGATCGCATCAGAGAGGTCCTGGGGAAGGTCTCTGTCTCGCCGCAACAGGGTGGATACGGTCTCGCGCCGCAGTGCGCGAAATCGCACCGATTGGCAGCGGGAGCGGATGGTCGGCAGGAGTACGCGCGGATGCTCACTTATCAGAATGAACAACGAACTGCCCGGCGGTTCTTCCAGTGTTTTCAGAAAATGGTTCTGAGCAGTGATGTTCATGCGCTCTGCATCAAGCAGAATAAAAATGCGCCATTTCGACTCGAAGGGCCGAAGCGAAGCAAACTCGTTTACTTCGTCAATTTCCTCTCGCTTGATCAGGCGTGACTTGTCTTTGGGCGCCAGAATGCGAACGTCCGGGTGGTTGCTGCGATCGATTTTGCGGCATGCAATACACTCGCCGCACGCGTCACCGGCGGCCTCGACACAGTTTAGCGCCTTGGCGAATGCCAACGCGGTCAAACATTTCCCAACGCCGGAGGGACCCCAGAACAGCAAGCCATTGGGAACGCGCTGGCGTTCTACAAGATTTCGCAGCAGGCGAACGGCGACTTCCTGATCTTTCACTGAGGCCAGACTCATTTCAGGTTCGCCTCAACCGCGCGCCACACCTCGTCGGCGACTATATCCGCGGATTGGCGCGCGTCGATGACGTGAATGCGCGCCGAGTCCTTTTCTGCGATGCGCAGGAACTCCTCGCGCACGGCCTGGTGAAACTGCAAGGGTTCGCCTTCGATGCGGTCAAAGGCCCCAGTGCTTCGTGCGCGTTCGAGACCCAGCTCTGCCGGTAGATCCAGTAAAAAGGTAATATCGGGCCAGGTGCCGCGTGTCGCCGTTTCGTGCATGCGTTTGATCAGGGCGCGATCAAGATTGCGCCCCGCGCCTTGGTAGGCCGTCGTCGAGTCGGCAAACCGATCGCTTATGACGATTGCGCCCGCGTCGAGTTCCGGCCGTATCAGTTCGTCCACATGTTGCGCGCGCGCGGCGGCGTACAGAAGCAACTCCGTAACGGGCGTAATGGCTGTGTTCCGCGGATCCAGCACAATCGATCGAATTGCCTCGGCAATGGCCGTGCCGCCGGGCTCGCGGGTAAGCACGACACGCAGCCCGCGAGAGGTCAATTGCTCTCTCAAGCGCGCAACTTGCGTAGATTTTCCGCACCCTTCGACGCCTTCAAAGGTGATGAACAATCCGCTCATGTGAAACGCGCCTTCGGCATGTCGTCAATCATGACCCAGCACCTTGCGCCGCGCATCCTGCGCGGAGCGGAAGAATTGCTCCAATGCTTCGGCATCGCCTTGTTCGACGAGCCTGCGCACTGAATCGACACGTTCGCCGAACTCGCGCAGGCCGTCGGCAATTGCTGCGCGATTGGTGAGGCAGATATCGCGCCATAATTCGGGGCGACCCGCCGCGATTCGCGTCGCGTCTCGAAATCCTTTGCCGGTGAAATCGGTCACATTGCCGGACGCAGAGGCCAACTCCGCCAACAGCGCGGCAATAACGTGCGGAATATGGCTTGTACGCGCGACGATATCATCGTGCAGTTGCGGGGGCACCAGGATTACGCGCGCGCCAACCGCGCGCCACAACGCGCACACGGTATCGTGCGCGTCAACGGCGTGATCATCGTTTGGTTCGACGATTGTGACGCAACCTTCATAGAGCGTCGCGGTGGCGTGTTCCGGGCCGAACTTTTCCGAGCCCGCCATTGGATGGCTGCCCACAAAACGCAGCGGCTTCGACCAGTTGCTGCGCGCGTGCGCGCAGATTTCCGCCTTCGTACTTCCGACATCCGTGACGACCACATGGGGCGCAACACGCGCGCGGACAGTATCCAACTGTTGGAGTATTAGCGCCGCCGGGGTGCACAGCACGATTAGGTCGGCACCGCGAATGGCAGACTCGAGGGACTGTGTGCCTGCGTCAATCGCGCCTATTGCGAGCGCGGCATCGATCACCTCCTGGCGGCGACCCACTCCGGTGATGGTTTCGGCGAGACCCCGCTGCTTGAGGGCGAGCC
>CALEZK010000181.1 GCA_937928585.1 uncultured bacterium
GGCCTGGAAGAGATGGGTCTCAATGTGCAGGAAATGTTCGGGCGCATGATGCCGCAGCGAACGAAGCGCCGGAAGACGACCGTCGCTGAGGCGCGCGCGATACTTGAGGCCGAAGAAGTAGAGAATCTGATCGATATGGACGTTGTGGTGAAACGCGCGGTGCAGCGCACGGAAAATGCGGGCATCGTGTTCTTGGACGAAATAGACAAGATCGCGGGGCGCGGATCGCGCGGGAGCGGCCCCGATGTGTCGCGCGAAGGCGTGCAGCGCGATATCCTGCCGATTGTCGAGGGCAGTACGGTTACCACAAAGTACGGACCGGTGAAGACCGACCACATACTGTTTATCGCGGCGGGCGCGTTTCACATGACGAAGGTCTCGGATCTCATACCGGAGTTGCAGGGACGGTTTCCGATTCGTGTCGAGCTGCAAAGCCTGAGGTCCGAAGACTTTCAGCGCATTTTGACGGAGCCGAAGAACTCCCTCATCAAACAGTACCAGGCCATGCTGGCCACTGAAGGTGTGACGCTTGAGTTTACGGATGCGGCGGTTGAAGCAATGGCGCGCATTGCGCAACAGGTAAACGAACAGAGCGAGAATATCGGCGCACGTCGCCTGCACACGGTCATGGAGTTCCTGTTGGAAGACATATCATTTGATGCTGCGGGAGCTGAGGGAACTACCGTGACGTTGGACGCGGCTGAAGTGGAAGAACGTTTGAAGCAGATTATCGAGAGCCGCGATCTCGGAAAATATATTCTATAGCGGTTGGCCTCTGGGAGCGAAGGATGGTGCGATTCGAAACACTCGAACAGCTCGGTGTTCGGGTCGCTGTCATGTCCGATATCGGCGATGGAGATTGTCGTCTCTCGTCGAGCGATGGCATGGCTGCGCGCAGACGATTCTGTGAAGCGAGCGGCGTCCCTTATGAACATGTAGCAATAGGGTGCCAGGTTCACGGCGCGCAGATCGCTATTGTAAATGAAAATGATCGCGGTCGAGGTCACGAGGGTTTTCACGCGGCGTTTGAGGCGACGGATGGGCTCATCACCGATGTGCCGGGATTGCCGATTGGCCTGAGCATTGCGGACTGCGTTCCCGTATTCCTTTTTGATTCCAAGCGGCGCGCGATTGGTTTGGTTCATGCCGGGCGTGAAGGGACGATGCAGCGGATAGCCGCGCTGGCGGTTGAAGCGATGCAGCGCGTATATGATTGTGAGCCGTCCGATATCCACGCCGTGATAGGTCCGTCAGCCGGACCCAAGTCGTATGAAGTCTCAGAAGAGATGGCGCAGGCGTTCACCGCGGCCGGCTTTCCCGCGCGCGGCAGATACATCGACCTGTGGGAAGCCAACGCGATGCAACTTGTGTCGGCGGGATTGCGCCGCGACACAATTA
Source organism: uncultured bacterium (assembly GCA_937928585.1). Classification (GTDB taxonomy): domain Bacteria; phylum Hydrogenedentota; class Hydrogenedentia; order Hydrogenedentales; family SLHB01; genus JABWCD01. Next base: position 1,399 of record CALEZK010000181.1, read on the forward strand.
CGATAGCCGGGGTTTGCACAATTGCCAGCGGCAGATTTCATTCTCACCGCGCTCATGGAAATGGTGCGCGAAACCTCGCATTAATCATGTTGTAATTGCGACGGACTTTCTGCGAACAAGCTGAACGACTGCAAAAGTTCCGAGAAGAAAAGTGCTCAGGCCACTTGCGATGGCGCCGTACCCGAATGCTGGCGGGCGATACTCCAATCGTATGCGGTGCGAACCAGCGGCAAGCGGGATTGCGCGAAAAGCGTGATTGGCCGGTTGTATCGTGTACGACGTTTGCGGCCCGACGCGATCGGGGGTGACGCGCCAATCGTTGGCGAAGGCGTCGGTCATCAGCATTACGCACTCTCGCGGAGTCGAGACTTCGACTACGAGGTGATCGGTAGATTCATCCGCAATAGTTGCAACCGCTTCGATTGCAGACCCATCCGGCGCGTATGCGGGCTCCGATTCCAGGATGAGCGATTGGCGCGGATCGAACGTTGCGTCCAGTACAAGCGCGATTCGCTCTTCCGCGTTTTCAACGATACGCACCTCACGTGGGAACGAAAGGCGTGGCAGCGGGTTGGGAAGAACTTTGGGTTTGACGTCTGCGTTCGAGCTGTCGACGAGAAAGCGACATCCTGCCAGCGCAAAAGACGGATGGTAGGTGTCAAACCAGACTTCGTTCAGACTTTCGGTCGCATTCGCGCCTTTGGTTCGCGCGAACAATTCGACATATCTACGTAACGAGGCGGGATCGTAGCCCCAGAAATCACGAACTTGGCTTGGGAGGAGATTGTTGTCCCTCCCCAAGTTCCATACTCGATAACCGTCAGGTTGTGAGTTTAGAAATGCTGCCAAGGATCGATTGCGGAGGTCTTCGTAGTTCATCGAGGGTCGCACGCTTCGCGCAACGAAAAACACTTCCGCGATCCCGAGCAATAAGATGGCGGGTACGCACCATTCCCGGCCCGGCGCCATGAACAGCAACGCCGCGACGGCGGCTGCCGTACCGGCAGCAATGAACAGCGCGTACTGCGCCTGCCCCGCGGAGACCTTGTCCAGCCCTTCGCCTATGATCCAGAATGCGCCTTCTTTCTTGGCGCCGGTTTCGAGCATCGCCTGCCAGGCGCCACTTCGAAGTTGATCGGCGATTCGGAGAGACGCTGCCAGCAGGATCGCAGTCAATACGGAAGCCGCTATACCCAAATACTTCGCGTGACGCAGCGTGGTGATAAGTGCATCTGCGCCCAGTGTTACGAGCATGCAGGCAAAAATTGTCACGCAGAACATGAACTTGGAAGGGCTTCGAAATTGGTCAAAGCCGGGCACATACTCGTACAACAACTTGAAGAGCGGTGTCTCGCTTCCCAGCGCGATGAGCGCGATTGCGATCATGATCGCCGCGAGAGCAAAACGTTCGCGTGATTTACCGCAAATTAGACCATACCCGGCGAGAAGCGCAGCGACCACGCCTATGAATGCGGACATTTCCCAATAGAACCATTGGCCCCAATAAAAGGAGCCGACCGAGTCGCCGAAAAATTTCGGTGCAAGAATCGTTACAAGGTTCTCCAAAGGAAACGAGAAGCGTTGGGCCACCTCGAAGGAGAGTCCGCCGGAACGAACACTTTCCGGGGCCATCGCCAAGGCAGGCCAGAGTTGTGCGGCCCCCAGGAAGAGCGGTGCGAGGAACATTGCCGCCAGACCCGGCGCACACCACCACCCTTTCGGTCGAAATGCACAGGCGAGAAGTCCGTATGCGCCGGCGGCGAGGATAGTGCCGAATACGCCCTGCGGATGGCCTGCGTAGATCGCCATCGTGAGCGCGAGCGAGCCGATTGCGATCCAGGTACTTCGACAACGGGGGACGTATCGGTCAATCGCATATAGCACGAGGGGCGCCCATGCCCACGCAGAAAGCAGGGTGAGGTGTCCGGCCTGGATGTGGGGAAAATAGGAACCGGAGAACATAATGATGGTCGAGCCAAACGCCGCCGCGTACCAAGTGCGCACATGCCGGCGGCTCCACAGATAGAAGCCGGCGCCGAGCAGAAAAACATGCAGGAAGATTTCGAGATTCAAAGCCTTTGCCAAAGGAAGGAACAGATAGTGCGCGTTCAGCGGATACAGCATGGCGGACTGAAAACCGGCAAGCAAGGGGGTGCCGCTATACGTATAGGGGTTCCACAGCGGCAGATTGCCGTTGCCGATTTCCGCGTATGTGAACTCCCGCACCGGGCCGAAATAGGCCCGAACGTCCCCGCCAACGTCGGATGCCACGCGGGAGCCGGGGAGGAACAGCACATCCGCGAACATGGTGAAATCGAGAGCAAGCAGCAGGAGCAGGGCTCGCACCGTCTCTCGGCGGCGACTGCCAGGCTGTGCTGATGCGCGCTGCCGATCCTTCACGATATTCCCCCGAGGCTGATGGTGTGAAAAGC
>CALEZK010000182.1 GCA_937928585.1 uncultured bacterium
GCAAGAAACTTCTGGACAGCGCGCGCGCAAACCTGGCTGGCGTGGTGCTCAATGGTCTGGAAGCGTCGCGCCGCAACTACTACTATTACTATTACTATTACGACGAAAGCGATTCTCGCCGGAAGAAGCGCTGGTTTCACTTCTAGCCCGGGATTTTTGGGTAGAAATGCGGGCTAGTTCGAAGTCCTGGACATGAGGAGCACGTAGCGCCACGTGCTGAACTTTAAAAACCCCGACTATCAAATCGGCCGCGGCGAAACCGCGGAAAGCCGCCTGGAATTTCCGTTCTTCGCGGGTTTCATGCTCGTCTCCGCCGTCGCGCTGCTTTTCATTCACAGCTATTGGCAAAACACCGCGGTCACCGTATCAATCGCCGTAAGCGCGATAATCTTTGGCCTGACGATTCTGCGCGTGGATATCGGCGTCTTCTTTCTCGTGGTCGCCATGCTGCTGTCGCCGGAAATCGACGCGGGCGAAGTGGGCATTGGCAACCGGGCTCTGAATGTTCGCTATAACGACGGCCTTATCATCATCGTGTTCATTGGCGTGCTCGTGAAGTGCGCGTTTGAAGGCAGGCAGTCGCTCTGGCTCCCAAACCCCATCAACTCCGGCATCCTCCTGTACTACGGCGTTTGCATGCTGTCCACCATGTTCGCGTATCAGCGCGCCCTGCCCTTGTTCGATTCTCACGAATCGTTCTTCACCATGCTGAAGATGGCGGAGTTCTACATGGTCTTTGTGCTCGTGGGCAACGCCGTTCGAAGTATGAAACAGGTGCGTCAGCAGACGTACCTGTTTTTCGCCGTCGCGATTATCGTCTCCCTGTTCGGCATGTACTCGCGTTTCTTCTCCGGCATGGCCCGCGTCAGTGCGCCGTTCGAGCAGGGCGGCACGGAACCCAACACGCTCGGTGGCTATCTGGTGCTGGTGATGTGTATCGCGGCAGGCTTGTACACGCAGGCGAAGACTGGGCGGCAACGCTTCCTGACGTTGGGCATCGCCGCAATCGCCTTCTTTCCTTTTCTATTCACGCTGTCGCGCGCTTCGTATCTCGCATTCGTGGGTGGCATACTCGCCCTCGGCATTGCCGCAAGGAGCACCTCGCTCATCGTCGCGATATGCGCGATCCTGATTGCGTCCCCATTTGTGATGCCTCCCGACGTGCAGGATCGCGTCAACAACACGTTTCAACTGAGCGATGGTCACGACGTAACCGTCGGCGGATTCGACACTGGGATCCAGGTGGATAAGTCGACCGGCGAGCGCCTCTACGTCTGGAAGAAAGTGGATTACAACTTGCACGTCTGGCCCTGGCTGGGTGGTGGCGTGTCGTGGGACCGCGTGCTCGACAGCCAGTATGCGCGCGTGCTTATCGAGACCGGCATTATCGGGTGCGCCGCATTCGTGTTTCTTCAATTCCGGTTGCTGAGAACCACGCGGGAAACCTATCGATTCGCAAGCGATTGGTTTGGGAAAGGCATCGGGATTGGGATTTTCGCGGGGACTATCGCGTTGATCGTTCACTCGTTTGGAACGGTGAGCTTCATCATCGTGCGCATTATGGAACCGTATTGGTTTCTGGTCGCGCTGGCGGTGGTTGTGCGCGCGATGGCGATTGAACAGTTCGTGAAGGAACAACAGCAGAAACAGCGCGAGAAACTTGCCGCCGAACCGGGGCAGCGCCCTGCCGCGGCGTAACCATTGTCGCTATCCTGGATTTTCCACCGCTCACTGCACTTCAAACCGAAACCCAAAAACACGGATGCGGTGAGAAATGCGGGCTATCCGCGGTGCAGGCTGCGTCCAATTCCAATCGCTTCACGAACTGATTCCACCGTTTCCAACGCCACCGGCGAAACTTTCTTCGCGTTGTCCCGCAGAAAATCGCACACGAAGGCTTCCGAATTCTCCGGCGCATTGAAACCTTCGATGATCGGCGCATTGAACTTCGAGACATACTCGGCAAGGGTGGTCTTGAGGGTACCGTAGAATTTCTCGCCCCGCCGATACTTCCCAACGAAATCCAGATAGACCTCCTTCGGCGCGAGGAGATACAACAAGCGGTATAGCGCGGCCAGGCTTGGCGCCAGCTTGGGAATCACGTCCTCCGGTTCATCGGTAGCGGCATCCAGCGGCGAAGGATCAGTCGTGGTTTGCACGCCCTTTATCTTCTTCAGCACGGTTGCAGGATCGTCTAGCAGGTCAAGCGTATTGTTGTCGCTCTTGCCCATTTTCGCGCTGCCATCCAGACCCGGCAGTCGCAGCGCGTTTCGCGATACGGCCTTCGGCAAGGTCAGCGTTTCGCCGAACCGCGAATTAAATTTTTGCGCGATATCCATGGCCATCTCGACGTGCTGCCGCTGATCGTCGCCAACCGGCACCGTGTTGGCCCGCACAATGAGAATGTCCGCGGCCATGAGCACCGGATACCCCATCAACCCATACGACAACGGGTTCCCCTCGCTGCTGTCGCCGGCGGGCAGCTTGGATATCTTGTCTTTGTAGGTCGTGCCGCGTTCCAGAAACCCGATATTGGTGATCATGCCCAGTAACAGACTCAATTCGGCAGTCGACGGAAGATCGCTCTGCCGATAAATTATGGATCGCATCGGATCGAGGCCACAGGCTCGGTACGTCCGCAGCATGTCAATCGTCTGGCGATAGATGTCGACGCGCTCGGAGACGGTGGTCAGCGCATGGTAGTCCGCGATGAAGTAATAGCAGAGATGCCCCTGTTCCTGCAGATCGAGAAAACTCTTGACCGCGCCGAAATAGTTGCCATAGTGCAGGCGACCGGTCGGGCGGATGCCGGACAGTATTACTTCTTGCTTCGATGCCATTTGAAACCTCTGCTGTTGACCTGGAGCGTGCCGCGCGGAGCGCACAGCTTACCCAATCGCGACAACCGCTTTCCAATGACCGATTGACGCTCGGCCGGCCTTGTGTTACGGTCTGGCAGAGGTGTGGACACATGAAACTGGGCAAAAAAGCAGGGTTCTCAATGGTCGAGACCCTGGTGGTCGTCGCCATCATCGGTATTTTGATGGCCCTCTATCTCCCCACGCTGGCGAAGGCCTTGCGCAAAGCCCAGGAAGTCGCCGTCAAAGAATCCGCCCGCCAACACAAGATTGGCAAGATGGCCGACGCCGCGAACTTCGCCAATAAATCGACCGATGGACCGGGGCGCGACGAAGCGCGCGCGGCATTTCGACAAACTCTGGACTTGGGTAAAGGCACGAGCATGATCGCGAGCGAATTGCTCTACGTTGTGGTGAGCGACCAGGAATTCCAAGCGTACTACACCACACTGCTCGATCCTTCCAATACCGCGCCCTTGGTGTGGAATGGGGGCCGACTAGTCGCGTCAGACGGATCGAATACCTATCTTCTAAAGCCAATGGAAGCCTTTCATGGTGATTCGGCCGTCCCTCAATTGTGGGAATTCATTTCAACGGACCTGACGGAGACGTCAAGCGGGACCCTCGGCTCGACGGTGATGTACACGGATGGTCACGTGAATTACGTTCGCTATCCGCAGGAGTTTCCGATATCGCCGTTGGTTGCACAGCTCTCGCACGAGTTCATGCAGAACCAGTAGTGCTTCCAGATCGCTTGTGATTCTATAAACCTTTCGTATTGCCCGCGCATCGAATTGTCACACGATGAAATAAGGGCCTAACCATGCGCAACGTATTCTGGGCAACACTGGCACTCGGGGCATTCACGGCACAGGCGGCGTCCCTAAACGGCTACTGGGCGGGCACCATCGTCAGCAAGGGCCACGAAACTGCGGTCCAACTGGAATTCACCGAGACCGGTGACACCACAACGGGCCAGTTCTGGATTCCCGAATTCGGATGGATAAGCAATCCGTTTGCCGAGGTCACCGTACAACGCGCGAAATTTAGGGCGCTGCGAGAAACCGATCCGGTGTTTGGCTTCGAGGGTACGCTTTCAGGCAAGGGCGAAAAGCAGCGCCTGTCCGGCGACTTCGTTCGCGGGGACTTTCGCGCCTCGTTTTCCGTGGAGCGCACGGAGAAACCGGAACTGCCGTATGCGATAGAAGAAGTTCGCTTTCAGAACGGCGACACGACGCTTGCGGGGGCGGTTTACGCCCCGAAGAGTCCTGGCAGGCACGGCGCGGTGGTGCTGCTGCACGGAAGCGGCGACAACGAGCGCTGGCAGTACTTCGAGACCGCCGACTGGTTTGCGCGGCATAACATGGTTTGCCTGGTATTCGACAAGCGCGGCAATGGCGCTTCCACCGGCAAATGGCTGGATGTGGGCTTTACCGAACTGGCGGACGACGGCATCGCAGGGCTGCGGCACCTGCAAACCCGAAGCGATGTAGACCCCGCGAAGATCGGTTTCTGGGGTATCAGCCAGGCGGGGTGGATTATGGAAATTGCCGCCCAGCGCTGTGCGGACACGGCCTTCTTCGTCAGCATTTCCGGTGGCACCGCCCAGGTGGAGCGGGAAGGCTATTGGGACTACGAATGCGACCTGAGGGCCGCTGGCCACAGCGAGGCGGAGATTGCCGAAGCCATAGACATGCTCCGCCGATACAATGCGACCGTGCGTACGGGAGAGGGGTATGAAGCCTTCCTCGAATGGATGCAGCCAATGCGCCAAAAACCCTGGTTTGCGAAATTAGCGTGGGTTCCCCGCCCACCCGACCGTATCAACCAGCAGTGGTACCGGCGGGTCATGGATTTTGACCCCGAACCGGTGCTTCGCGGGTTAAACCTCCCGATGCTCTTTATCTTCGGCGAAGCAGACGACAGCAACCCGACCGCCGAGGGTATCGCGATGTTGAATAAGGTCAAGGCGGAGACCGGCAAAGACCTGACCATCATCTCGTTTCCGGGGGCCGACCACGGGGTGCGGTTTCCGGCAGACCCTGCGGCAGCCTACCCGTTCCGGAAGCGGCCCGAGGCCTTCTGGACCGGCAACGCGGACTGGTTGCGGCAACGGGGCGTTATGGCCCCATAACTTTCCTTGCCGGAGTCGTTTTCGGGGCGTTCATTGACTCCACCGGTCTCGTGTGCTAGCATATTCGATTAGCTGCGTGCTGATTTCCAGGCGTCTTTGCCACGGTTGGCCGCGGTTGTGCCCGAACCACAAAACCCTTACCGGTTTTCTGTCTTACTTCATATAGAGGGGAGGTTGATTCGACGTGACGAAAGTGCGCGTCAAGTCCGACGAGCCTTTTGAAAAGGCTTTGCGTCGGTTCAAAAAGAAGTGCAATAAGGAAGGCCTCATGCAGCGGCTGAAAGAGGTCAAGCACTACGAAAAACCCAGCGAGAAGCGTCGCCGTAAACTGGCGAAAGCGATCGCACGCGCCGCGGCATTGCACGCGGAAGAGTAACCCCACACCGGGTGTCGAGTATCATGCGCAGGGCTGAGCAGTCAGCCCTGCTTTTTTGTTTGGTTTAAGCGCGGAGGGAGCGCCTCATGGGCATCGTGATCGGGCTGGATGTTGGAACAAGCGGAACAAAAGCGGTCGCCATCGACGCAAGCGGCGCGTTGGTAGCTTCGGCGCTGGTGGAGTATCCCCTGCTCACGCCGAAGCCGGGTTGGGCGGAGCAGGACCCCGCGTCCTGGAAATCCGCTTCGATCGACGCGCTGCGCGCACTGGCGAGTGCGTTGGGCGCTCGAACTTCCGACGTAAAGGGCATCGGCCTTACGGGCCAGATGCATGGTTCCGTGTTTCTCGACGCCGGGAACAACGTGTTGCGTAATGCGCTGCTCTGGTGCGACAACCGCACGGCCCCGCAGTGCGACGCGATCACCGCGAAGGTCGGCGAGAAGCAGCTCATCGAGATGGTATGCAATCCCGCATTGACCGGATTCACCGCGCCAAAGATTCTCTGGCTGCGTGACAATGAACCCCAGCTTTATGAAAAGCTGCGAAAGGTCTTGCTCCCTAAAGATTACATTCGCTGGGTACTAACGGGCGAGTTCGCAACGGACGTTGCGGACGCTTCAGGCACGCTGCTGTTTGACGTAAAAAATCGAACGTGGCATACGCATCTGATGTCGCTGCTCGGTATCGATTCCGCGTTCATGCCGCGCGCGTTTGAAGGGCCGGAAGTTACCGGTACGCTTTCCAACGATGCGGCGACCAAGACCGGTCTGCCCGCAGGCATCCCCGTTGTCGCGGGTGGAGGCGACCAGGCCGCCGGCGGCATCGGGAACGGTATCGTCCGGCGCGGCGTCATTTCGTCCACGGTGGGCACAAGCGGTGTTGTCTTCGCGTTTGCCGACGACATCAGACTCGACCCGGAGGGCCGCGTTCACACCTTCTGCCACGCAGTGCCCGGCAAGTGGCATGTCATGGGCGTGGTGCTCAGCGCGGGCGGATCGCTGCGATGGTTTCGCGATGCGTTGTGTCCCGCGGAGAAGGCCATTGCAAACGAGATTGGCAAAGACCCGTACGAACTCATCACGACAGCCGCATCGGGTGTCGCGCCCGGCGCGGAAGGCCTCACGTTTCTGCCGTACCTCAGCGGTGAACGCACACCGCACAAGGACCCTTATGCGCGCGGCGCGTTCGTCGGCCTTTCACTGAAGCATACGCGCGCGCACATGGCGCGAGCCGTGCTCGAAGGCGTTGCTTTCGCGATGCGCGACAGTCTGGAGATCATGGGCAAGATGGGCGTGCCTATCGAGCAGGTTCGCGCTTCGGGCGGCGGCGCGCGCAGCGCGCTCTGGCGCCAGATTCAAGCGGATGTGAACAAGACGCCACTCGTGACCACAAACATCGATGAAGGCCCTGCCTATGGCGCGGCGCTTCTCGCGACCGTCGCGACTGGCATGTATGGGTGCGTAGAAGACGCGTGCGACGCGATTATCAAAGTCGTCGATGAATGCGCTCCGGTTAAATCCAACGCGCCGGTCTACGACACTTGCTTCACCGAATATCAGGAAACATACAAAGCGCTCGCGCCGGGCTTCGCCCGAGTTGCGAAGTCATCGACGTAACCGCCGCGAATGCTTTCAGGCAGCCGCGCGGCTTCGTATTACTCCCGGCCAACAGGTACCATGACGATTATGAAATTCGAAGATTCGGTCTCTGAAGAAACCGCCGGGTTACGCCTCGACGTCTACCTGACTGGCGCTATGGAAGACGCGTCGCGTTCGTTTATCAAGAAATTGATTAAAGACGGCAAGGTCTTCGTGAACGGGCATGCCTGCACGCGGCCCGGCCGCAACATGAACGCAAATGATTCGGTTGAAGTGGAACTGCCACCGCCGCCCAGCACCGACCTGAAACCCGAGGCGATTCCGCTCGAAATCCTGCATGAAGACGCGGATGTGCTGGTGATCAACAAACCATCGGGCCTCGTCGTGCATCCAGCGCCGGGACATCCAACCGGCACGCTCGTCAATGCCGTGCTCCACCATTGCAAGGACTTTCAACGGCCCGGCGAAGACGCCCTGCGACCGGGAATCGTGCATCGACTCGATCAATTCACCTCCGGCGTCATGATTGTCGCGAAGTCGCAACGTGCATTCGCGAGTCTTTCCGAGCAGGCGCGCGAACATACCTTCGACCGGCGCTACGTGGCGTTGGTGCGCGGCGAGTTCAAGGACGCGGCAGGCCGAATCAGCGCGTCAATAGGACGCAGCACGCATGACCGCCATCGCATGACGGTAACCGGCCTAAACAGTCGCGATGCCGTAACACGGTTCGAGGTGCTCGAGAAGTTCGGCGTGGCGTCTCTCGTGGCGCTGCAACTCGAAACGGGCCGCACACATCAGATTCGCGTGCATTTGCGCTTTGCGGGCCACCCCGTTCTGGGCGATCCGGTGTATGGCGTTACCGAATTCGCGGAGTGGAAAATTCCCGCGGAAGTGCGTGCCGCGCTGGAATCGCTCGACGGCCAGGCCTTGCACGCGGAAATGCTGGGCTTCGAACATCCCGCCGATGGCAAACGCGTCCGCTTCACCGCGCCGCCACCCGCCGATTTCGTGGCAGTGCGCGATGCGCTTCGCGCGATGGTGCACGCCACGGATTGATCCGGTTTTCGCCCCTTGTTACGCTTGATCCATGCGTACCGTATTGGCATGTTTCGTTGTGTTTGCGGCAAGCGCCGGCGCGGACAATCTTCTCGCGAATCCGAGCTTCGAAACGGTTGCAAACAATCTGCCCGCGTCGTGGAAGTTCTATGTGCAACCGCGCGATGGCGCTGCGGCGGAGATCGACTATCGCATCGCGAAAGACGGCACGAATGCCGTCCGGTTGTCCATCGCTACGCCCTATCCCGAAGATCCCGCGAATAACTGGAGCCAAAACCTGATCGGCGATTTTCGCGGGAAGAAACTTGTGGTTCGGGGCGCGATCAAAACCGAGAATGCGGGCGAGGCCGCGATTTGGGTGCAGTGCTACCAAAAGTCGCCGCTCACGGTGGCGCTTCAACAATCGACCGCGCTCGATAAACTTGTAACCGGGACGCAGGACTGGACACCCGTCGAGATTACCGTCAATACGCCATTGAACACGGACTTCGTGGTTGTCCGCTGCGTGCTGCGCTGGCGCGGCACCGCGTGGTTCGACGCGCTGTCCGCGGAACTAATCGAAGACGATTCGGCCGCGACTCCCTCGGCGGACGCTACACTTCCGAAGATGCCGGCTCCGCCGTCCATGCCTGCGCTTCCGGAGATGCCGGCAGTCACCTCGCCGAACAACGCGGTTACGCCGGATGCCAAGGTAATTCTCGAAGCCCATGAAGCGCTGCGAAAAGCCAATGAGGAACTGCGAAAGTCGAACGCGGCGATGTCGCAACAGCTTGAGGATTTGCGAAAGCAGATCGAGGAACTGAAGACGCAGGTCAGCAATACATCGGACGCAGCGGCACAATTGCAAAACGACATCAAGCCGATGGAACGCGAAGAACCGGTCAAAGTTCCACCGCCGCCCCTCGTGCCCGGCGACGATGACGGAGCGGAGTAGTGGAATTCGTCACCGTTGCCACGATCGCATTGTTGCTCGCGCTGGTCGCTGGTGGCGCGGTATGGATAGTTTGGAGTGTTGCGGAAAACCTTTCCGCGCGACGCAAAGCGCCGGCGAATCCCGATTCCGGAGATGACCCTGCCGCGGATGGCAAGCATCGTGTTCCCGAAATTGCAATACCCGCCGCAATTCTATTTCACCCGTCTTTTCGCGTAGACTGAGGGCAGGTGCATCGCATTCGAGGGAATCCACATGGGTAACGGGTATCGGGCAGCCGCGCAACTATTCTGTTTGCTGGGGAGTATTCTCATGAGTCTTGAGGTCGGAGCGCAGGAGCGCCAGGTAACGTTTTCTGCAAAGAATCACAATCTGGACAACAACGACAACTTTTCGCCGGACCAGAAATTCCTCTGTTACGACACGCGCGAAATGGTCGGTCCGGGACTGGACAATTGTCAGTCTATTGAGAAAGTGGAGATCGCAACGGGCACGGAAACCGTATTGTACGCGCCCACGAAAACGTTGACGGGCGAAAAATGCGCGCCGGGGCTTGGCGCGGCGTCATATCATCCTGAATTGGACAAGGTCGCGTTCATTCATGGCCCGCCACTCGACCAGGTAGAGTCGCGGGGCTATTACGGCAAACCAAATCGCAACGGCGCCGAAGTCGCTGGTGATGGTTCGCAGAAACTGACATGGATCGATTTTCGCGACGTCGACACGTCGCGGCCCACGCTTCCGGGCGCGCACCGCGGCGGCACCCATCGTCATGAGTACACGTTGGACGGCAGGCGCATCGGCTACACCTACGATGATTTTCTGCGCCCCGAATACGCGCGCACCATTGGATACATGGAACCACACAAGGACGCGCCGGGCGGTGCATCGCATTATTTCTGCGTGCTGATTAAACCCGCGAAGACCGGCGAATCAAAGCCGGGCGAGATCGAAAGCGCGTACGGCGATTCGTGGATTGGCAAGAAGGGCCTGATGCGCGCGTTCATCGGAAAAGTGCGCGCGGCCGATGGCGTCGGCTACGAGGAATCGCTGTTTGTTGTCGATGTGCCCGCAACCGTGGACATAACAACCGCAAAGGCTGGCAGCGCGAACGAATATCCCACGCCGCCCAAAGGCCTGACCGTGCGGCGGTTGACGCACACGCTCGCGGTGGGCGTGGTGCGCGGCACGGTGCAGGGCGATCGCATTGCGTATTACGCGGACGATGCAAACGGCAAGAAACAGATTTTCATTATCGCCTCCGATGGTTCGGATAAGGACCCGGATCCCAAAAAACGCCCGATTCAACTAACCCATTTTGAAGACGGTGCCGGGCCCGGTGTTCGTTGGCATCCCTCCGGCGATGCGCTCGCCGTAACGACCAACGGCGCGATTGCCGTGATCTGCACGAAACCGGGCGATGATTTTGGCAAATCGAAATTGCTGACCGGGGAAGATACCGTTTCGCCGCGATTGGAATTGGTATGGTCGCCCGACGGCACACAGTTCGCCTATGTACGCGCGGTGCCAACAAAAGACGCGGACGGCAAACCGTATCAGACCTATGCGAAAAAAGACCCGCAGCAGATTTTCGTATTGCCGTATGCTGGAAATGATTTTTGAGTAACCACTCCGGCGACACGACACCCGGGAAATAGCGACCAAAGCCGCGGCGAATCCTCACGCGCTCACCACGCGCTGCCGAGGGGTGCAGATTCCTCGCTGCGCTTAGGAAAGGCATCGCGTGTGGGCGTACTCGCTCGGCCTGCTCATTGGCCGGCGCACACCGCACGACGTCGATAACTGCGCCTCCCCCGCTGCTTTTCGCATGCGGGTTCCCGGTTGGATATACTCCCTGCCATGTTGCGGAACTCATATCCTCTTTACGTGGCGAACCGCCCCGAGACCCCCAATCACACGCTCGCCGTGACCAACAAGTTCACCGGCGAGGTGGCCACGCGCGTCGCGCAGGCGGATCAGGCGGATGTGGACCGTGCCATCGCCGCGGCAACGTCGGCAACCGAGCCGATGCGTGCACTGGCGGCGTACGAGCGACGCGACGTGTTGCTGCATTGCGTTGCCCGTTTTTCGGAGCGATTCGAGGAACTGGCGTACGCGCTCTGCATCGAAGCGGGCAAACCGATAAAGGACAGCCGCGGCGAAGTTACCCGGCTCATTGATACCTTTCGCACGGCGGCGGAGGAGTCCACGCGTATTCACGGAGAGATTCTGCCGCTCGACATCAGTGCCCGCGCAAAGAATTACCGGGGCATGTGGAAGCGCGTTCCAATTGGCGTGTGCTCGTTCATCTCCCCCTTTAACTTTCCGTTGAACCTCGTTGCGCACAAAATCGCCCCCGCGCTGGCCGTGGGATGTCCCTTCGTTTTGAAGCCGGCCAGCCGAACACCGATCGGCGCGCTGTTGGTTGGCGAGGTGCTTGCCGAAACGAACTTGCCCTCCGGCGCGTTCTCGATTCTTCCCTGCGCGCGTGCTGCCGCGGACCAGTTGACGACCGATCCCCGCGTGAATCTGCTGAGTTTCACCGGCTCACCCGAAGCCGGCTGGGGCATGAAGTCGCGTGCGGGCAAGAAAAAAGTGGTTCTCGAACTCGGCGGCAACGCGGCCTGCATCGTCGAACCGGATTGGGATCTCGACGACGCCGTGCAGCGCATCGTGTTCGGCGCGTTCTATCAATCAGGACAAAGCTGCATTAGCGTGCAACGCATCCTCGTGCATGAATCGATCTACGCGGATTTCAGAGACCGGCTTGTCGCCGCGACAAAGGCGCTGAAGTGCGGCGATCCCCTGCTTGAAGACACGTTTATCGGCCCTGTCATTTCCGCGGAGGACGCACAGCGCATTGAATCCTGGATCGCCTCCGCGGCTGCCCGGGGCGCGCGCGTATTATGCGGTGGCGAGCGCACCGGTGTAATGGTGTCGCCCGCGGTAATCGAAAACGTGCCCCATGCCGAACCGCTCTGGTGCGACGAAATTTTCGGCCCGGTTGCCTGCATCGAACCCTATCAGCGTTATGATGTAGCGCTTGCGGAAGTGAACGACAGCGCCTACGGCTTGCAGGCAGGCGTGTTCACCCGCGACCTGTACAAGGCAAACCGCGCATGGGACACGCTCGAAGTTGGCGGCGTTGTTATCGGCGATGTTCCGTCGTGGCGCGTGGACAATATGCCCTACGGCGGCGTGAAGGACAGCGGATTTGGCCGCGAAGGCATTCGCTTCGCGATGGAAGATATGACCGAACTGCGACTTATGGTCGTGCGGACACCGTAACCTTACATGGCACTCTTGGTCATTAGTTGCAGCCTGAACCCCGACAGCCGAAGCCGCGTCCTCGCGCGCACCGCATTTCTCGGCATCGAAAGACTCGGCGTGGACGCCGACTTCGTGGATCTGCGCGAGTATCCAATGCCATTGTGCGATGCCGGCGCGGCGTACCGCGATCCGAACGCGCAGAAGCTATCACAAACCATTGCCGCGTCGGACGGGGTGCTCGTCGCATGTCCTATTTATAACTACACAGTCAGTTCGTCGCTGAAGAACCTGATCGAACTGACAGGGGAATCGTGGCGCGACAAGGTCGTGGCCATCGTCTGCGCCGCCGGGGGATCAGCAAGCTACATGGCGCACATGGGCATCGCGAACAGCCTTATGCTCGATTACCGGTGCGTCATCGTGCCGCGCTTTGTGCATTCCGACGAACGCGATGTAACACCGGATCGCATCGTAAGCTCGGAAGTTCAGCGGCGATTGGATGAGGTCGTCGCCTTGTTCATGCGAATGACGCGGGCGCTCAATCCACTTCCGGATCGGGTTGAACCTTCCGCCTGACCCGGCGCACCGTTGACGCCGCCCGCAACTTTTTCAGACCCCGGTTTATCGCGCGCTGAACGGAACTCGCGTTCGTCTTTGTCGCTTCGCCCGCTTCCCGCATGGTCATTCCCTTGAAGAAATAAAGCTCGATGCATCGGCGCTCGCGCTTCGTCAACCGACGCCCCATCACACGGCGCACCCAACGCAGCAGTTCTGCTTTCTCCGCGCCCCATCGAAGTCCCGCCTCGATCTCCTCAGGCGTCTCATACCAGGCCCCCTCTGATCGGTGGCGCTTGTCAATTACATGCGGACTTACGATGCGCTCGGCGCGGGACGCGCGACTGTCCTTGCTCATTTCGTTCTCCCTTGCATTTGGTTGTGCCTGGGCAAGGGTATGGAGAAACGGCGGAAATTAAATTTGCCGCATATGCGATTTCAGCGCGATTTATCTTTGCCGGTCCGACACCCGGATCGCAGGGAATGCGCAGGATTTGCATAGGGGGCGCGAAGCGCGACATTCCGGAAGGAGAAACGCGATAACCGCGTCCGATTCAGAATTTATCCGCGACCCATCGCGCGGGCGTGGATTTCTTTTTCAAGCTCGTCGGCGTGCTGCATGGCTTTCTTGCCTTCGTCGAACCGCTGCTGCCCTTTTACTGCATCGCCCGCCTTGATCAGTGCCTCGCCATACTGCATGCAGCGGTCCCCATAGGTGCGCCACAGTTCCGGCTTGATCGGGTAGATCTCCGTGCATTTCTTGAACGATTCCAGCGCGCGTTCGTAGTACTGCGTCTGGGTTGACGACGATTCCAGCGCGGCGCGATCCCATAGGGTCTTGCCAAGCACATCGTGATAGGCGACCTGGTAGGGACTGCGCCGAATGCATTCCTCCGACCACTTTATCGCTTCATCCGCGGCGGCGATTTTTTGCGCGGTTTCGGGACTGTACTCGCGCAGCTTGTCATACCATTGAATGATATGTCCGCTGACACTGGGATCATGCGGGTATTTCTTGTCGGCGTCGATGCAGCGCTGGATCCAGATCGGCATCGCTTCGAGCGCGGCCTTGCGCGCGGCGGTCATGTCCGGCGGCATGATAAGCCGGGCCGTGGGCGGAATGGGCTCGCCCGGCCGCAGGGAGCGCAGGCTCGTGCCCGCGGCGTTATTCGGCACGAATATTCGGCCAATCTGCTCCCGGACCTTCACATCCTCTATCAGCATCGCGACAGTGTTGTCGTACATCGCAAAGTCTTTTGTCGGATCGCGGCGGATTTTCGCGTCGAGAAGCAGCGTCGCCGTCTCCAGCCGCACGTTGCGCGTGACTTCGCGGCCGATAACCGCATCAACATGGTTCACCTTGTCGCCCGCGTAGCGTGACCAAATCGCAAGCACAAGCATGCCCATGGCAAGAACAATCGCGCGCCGGCGGTCAACCGGCTGAACATTCGGCGTTACCGCAAAACAAAGACCGGCAAACACGAAGACCAACGCGGCGAGACTGGGATTGTAAAAATTGAAATCAACGAAGGAATGCATCAGGAAACCGGTAACGCTCGCGAAAAGGCCCGCGCGAAACCAGCGTTCCGCCCGATCGGACTCCCGCAGAATACTGCGCGCGACGCGTACGCCGAAGTACAGCCAAAACAGCAGAAACGTCAGCAGGCCAAACACGCCGGTCTCGGCGGCGGTTTGCAGATAGTCGTTGTGCGCGGGTTTGACGTCGCCGGCGCCTGCGATTTGATACATCGGATAGGCCGTGCCGAAATTGCCCAGGCCGACGCCGGTGAGCGGGTGCGTGAGAAACATGCGAACACCGGAGATCCAATAACCGAATCGCAGCATCGCCGTGTTGGGATCCACCATCGCCTGGAAGGATGGATTGACGCCTTCGACGTTGAGATTTGGCTTCGGCGGCTCGGCGCGCACTTCCGTCGGGGTTTGCGCGTGTGAAGCGATCGCGATCGGCAACAGCACAAGCGCGCACAGCGCAGCGGCAACAACCCGCTGGGCCGTTTCTCCCGGAGCAACGCGCCGATGCAGAAACATAAGCCCCGCGAGCACCACCAGCGCCCCCGCCGTTGCGAGCATGCCGCCGCGCGAATAGGTCGATCCGAGGCAAAACACCATCATGACGCCGAACAGCGCTGTCGCATAGATGCCCGCGAGGATCCACATGCGGCGCGGGCCATTCTTCGACGCATAGAAATGCGCTGCGCTCGTCAACACGACGGGCAACACGAAGCAATAGAACAACCAGCGGAACGCAAAGTCGGACCACTGCGCGTTTTCGCCGTATGCGAAAACAAAATAGACAAAGTAGTAAAGGTAAATGCCGAGAAACACCAGAAAGCCGAGCGCGATCGTCGAAATAAGCACGCGCCAGTTTGCGGCGAGCGCCGCCGGGCTTTTCTCCGGTGCTCTTGGCGGCACGGGCGTTCGCGTTAGCCAATGATAGAGGGCATTGCAGGTGCCGATGGCAAAGGGTATGCCTACCAGCACCCAACACGCGAGCGCGTTCGCGAACAGCAGGGAACCCGATGCGCGATTGCTTTCCAGTCGCGCGCTCAGTTCCGGCGTCAGCGTATCGGAATTGAAGAAGCGGCGAATCATCGAGGGATCGCTCATCACAAGCGCGCGCGTTCGCGGCATGATATAGTTCACGTGCAACACGCCGTATATGGCCTCGGCCGCGGAAGTCACAACAAACAGTGCGAGTATGATCGCGACACTCGCGCGGCTGCGCACGCCATTTGCCACAACCGCGAACAACATGAGGTAGCCGGACCAGTTTATGAGCGCGCGATATGTCGCATCGTATTGCACGGTGAAGGGCGCGGTGAGAATCGCCGCGAGAAAGAAGAGCCCGAGCAATGCGACGGGCATGATAAAACGCACCTGCATGCGGCCAAGAAACACGAGGACGGACCAGAACACCGCGAGCGCAGCGCAGGCCCACGTAAATGAAATGTTGTATTCCGTGAACGTGATGCCGTCATACCAGGGGCGCAGGAACAATACGATGCCAATGCCGGCCGCAAGCGCGAGTTCGTCCAGCGGGGGCAGTTTGCCGCGAATGCCCGACGTGCTCATGATTGCTTGTCCCGATGATTTCCGGAGTTCATGAGCAATACGATTAAGAGGTACAACCCGAATGCCTGCGCGATGACAATTAGGGTGCCGGTGAAGTTCACGTGGGGCAAAAGCGCGGCGCCCAATCCCGTAACCGCGCCGACGAGGTAGATGAACTCTACCGCCTGCCTGGGCGTCATGCCAATCGCGACGAGCCGATGCGAGAAATGCCGTTTGTCGCCCTTCATGATCGATTCACCATTGCGCCAACGAATGAAGACCACGCTCAACGTATCGAAAATGGGAACGCTCAACGCCAGCACCGGCGCGACCAGTGCTATGCGCGAAGGCGTTGCGGACACCGTGTAGAAGGTTCCCAGCACGGCAACCGTCGCAAGAATATAGCCGCAAAACATCGAGCCCGCATCGCCCATGTAAATGCGGGCGGGGCTGAAGTTGTGATACAGAAACCCCGCAACGGATCCCGCAAACACCATGAGCAACACGCACACAAAGGTTTGATTGCTCGGCAACACACATGCGAAGAAAGACAACGCTGCAATCGCCGACACCCCCGCGCTGAGTCCGTCCATGTTGTCGAGAAAGTTCAGCGCGTTGGTCATCGCGATGATCCACACCATCGTGACCCCGCCCGCAACGACGGGATGCAACCCGACGATTGGATTCAGAAAATCGAAGCGAATTCCGCACAGCACCGGGATAAGCGCCGCTACTATCTGGCCGACAAGTTTCTTTTCGGGTCCAAGCGCATACATGTCGTCCACCACGCCTACCACAACAATAACAAGGCTGCCGAGAAACACGCCGGTTAACTTCCAGATTGCGTCGTTCTCCGTCCCGAGGAATGACAGCACATTTGCCTGAAACCAATCCCAATTCAGGTGTTGCGCGGGAAGCAGCAGCGCGAGGTTTGCAAGTATGACCAGATAAAAGGTCAGGGCAATTGCAACGCCACCCAGCAGCGGAACCGGCGACGATTGCATCTTGCGCTCACCGGGGTGATCCAGCACATTCCAACGGATGGCGAGGGTGCGCACAACATGGGTCAGAAACATCGAGACCACGAAGGAGACCCCAAGGGCATACGCAAAAATAGCGTACCAATTGACATGCCAAAGCGTCATGGACTACCTGTGCGCCCTTTCGTTGCAGCTCGTGGTGAGGGAGGGTAAGTGATACACGAAAAGCGTGGCAGAGTTCCACTTGCGCGCGCATTGGACGCATCACGCGGGAACCCGGATCGCATGCGTTTTAGGGACGTCGCGGACGCGTTAGGTTACGACGATGTCCTTCAGCGGCCCCGTGCTGTCGCCAAATGATTCCGCCGGAACGCCCATCGCATTCAGCATGCTGACGTACAGATTGCACAGTGGCGTGCCCTTGGGATTCGCCACGTGCTGCCCCGTGCGCAGCGCGCCGCCGCCGCCGCCGGCGACGATGATCGGCAGGTTATTCGGATCGTGACGATTGCCGTCGGAAATGCTCGAGCCAAAGAGCACCATGCTGTTGTCGAGCAGGTTGCTATCGCCCTCGGGTATCGAACGCATCTTGCCCAGCAGGTAGGCAAGCTGCGAGGTGTGCCACTTGGTAATCTCGCGATACTGCGCGATCTTCTCTTCCTTGTTCTCGTGGTGCGACATGTCGTGGTGACCGCCAGACACGCCGGGCAGGAACGAGAAATTACGCCCGGAAACGTCGTTCGCGAACATGAACGACTGCACGCGCGTGGAATCGGTCTGGAAAGCGAGCACCATCAGATCGAGCATCAACTTCACGTGCTCGCGGAAGTCCGCCGGGGGCTTCTCGCCCGGCGCCTCGGGAATCGTCGGCTCCGGATCTGGCTGCCAGCGCCCGGACTGACGCGACAGGCTGTATTCGATGCGCGTCTCTACCGCGCGCACGGATTCGAGGTACTCATCGAGCTTGACCTGATCGTCGCGGCCCAGTTGCCCGCGAAGGCGGTTGGCGTCGTCCAGCGCAAGGTCGAGCAGACTCTGAAAATCTCTCGCCCGCTTCTTCTCCGCGCGGCCGCCGCGTTCCTCCGTACCGAACAATCGCTCATACACAAACCGCGGATTGATCTCTTTCGCAACCGGCACGTTTGCCGAACGCCACGAGATATAGGAACCGTAGAGCCGCGTGAACCCGACATTGCTGTCAATGCCCGAGATAACCGGGTCGATGCCCAGTTCCATCGAGGGCAACGGCGTGTATTTGCCGACATGCTCCGCGGCAAGCTGATCCATCGAAATGCCGCCGACGCTGATGTCTTTGCCTGTCGTCTTGTTTACTTTCAGTCCGGTCAGAAAATTGGCGGTCTTCGCGTAATGCCCGTCGCCGCCCTTGCTCTCCGCCTTATCAAGTCCCGAGAGAATGTTGAGCGAGGACTTGAACTCCGCCAAGGGTTCCAGCGAATACGGCAACTCAAAATCCGCGCCGGTGCCCTTGGGAATCCACGATTCGGTCCACACACCATTCGGGAAGTAGATGCACGCCATCCGCACCGGCGCCTTGCGCGACCGCGTTGCCGCCTGCGCGACCGAAGGGGCCATCGCATCCAACAACGGCAGGGCCAATGCAGCGCCCATGCCGCGAAGCATGGTGCGTCGTGAAATTTGCCAGGATTTACTGCTCATGTATGCTTCAATTCCGTGTTTTTTGGCGGAGTATTTTCTATTCCGGCCCAATTAATGAATTGCCCATAAAAGATAAATGCGATCAGCATTGGCCCAAAAACATAGATCGAAGATGACACAAAACTCTCTGGGCCAGGAAGCGGGCCGAACGTTAACTCTATTACCTCTCTCAATGCATTCCACACACCGATAGCAAGCAGCACAGCAAACGGTTTACCAAAGAAGTCGCTTGGCTTGTCTGCATGCAAACCCGACCAGCCAATCAAAACTCGGGATATCCACACATATACGGGCATCATTGCGAATGCGAGCACTACCATACCTATGTTGAATCCTATTACGAGGTGTGCCTCGCCGAACAACTGCGCTCCCAAGCTTGCCAGAAACGCTGCTCCGAGAAAGAAAAGGACGCCAACGGAACGCGTGATGTTGGTGAGACTGGGTGTTCTGAACACCTTCACCCCGTAGACGAGCGCAAAAAAACCGGGTGCGGAAAGTAAAGGAAGCATTGTTAGGGTGAATATCAAGCCAGTCGACCAACCCTGACGATAGGCCGGTTCGATAAGGCCCGTCCAAATCCACGCGCAACCGACAAGAACAGCAACGATACCGATTGCCTTATGTGCAAGGGTTTTCATTCGCTCGTTCCAACATCCTGCCCCCCACTGTACCGGTGGCGGAAGGGATAACTCAAGACAATCTCGGTGATGAGTTCGGAGGGTTTATACCCCGAATCTTCGAGCGATTTTACGCAATTATCGATCACGCATTGGTCGTATTTCGTCAGCGACCGGCCAAGGGCATAGCCCACCATCTTGCGGGACAGGTTAGTGGCGAATTCGCCCTTGCGCGCGATCAGGATGGCCTTGAGCTCTTGCGGCCCGGAGAAGGCCTCGCCAGATGGCAGAACCCCTTTTGCATCAACGGGTTGTCCGGCCTGTTCGTTGCGCCAGCGTCCCAGAGGATCAAAGTTTTCGAGCCCGAACCCAATCGGATCCATCCGCTGGTGACAGGCGGCACAATCCGGGTTGGTCCGGTGGGCCTCAAGCCGCGCGCGCAGGGTCAGACCATCCGGCTGCACATCATCCTCCGGCAACACGCCCGCATCGGGCGGCGGCGGCGGGATGCGGTCGCCCAGAAGCTGTTCGAGCACCCATTTCCCCCGCAGCACCGGACTCGTCCGGAGTGGGTGCGACGTTGTGGTCAATACCGCCGCCATGCCGAGCACACCGCCACGGTTGGCGTCCGCGAGGTCCACGCGGCGCAACTCGGGTCCGGTCACGCCCTGCATGCCATAGATCGCCGCGAGTTTCTCGTTTGCGAAGGTGTAGTCGGAACTAATCAGCTCGATCAGGCTGCGATCTTCGCTGACGATGTAATGAAAGAACGCGGAAGCCTCCTGCCGCATCGAGTCGGCCATCGCATCGTCAAACTCCGGAAACCGCGCCATGTCGGGCTTCGTGGTCACGCCGAGTTGGGTGATGCCGAGCCACTGTGTGGCGAACTGCTCTCCCAGCGCGCGCGACTTGGGATCGCGCAACATGCGCTTCACCTGCCGCTGCAGCTCTTGCGGGTCTTGCAGCTTGCCCTCGCTGGCAAGCGCGAACAGTTCGTCGTCCGGCATGGACGACCAGATGAAATACGACAGCCGCGACGCGAGCGGATAGTCTCCGAGGGGATAGTTGCCAGACTCTGCCGGCTCTGGTTCCGCGAGAAAAAGGAAGTGCGGGGACACCAGCGCCGCCTTATACGCGAGCTTCACCGCGGATTCGTAACCGTCGCCCCGGTCGAACCCGCGATCGAATGCCTGCAACAGGTGATCGAGATCCGCCGCGGTCACCGGCCGCCGCCACGCGCGCTGCGCAAAGT